>DASXWF010000001.1:0-4230 GCA_036503835.1 Polyangiaceae bacterium
TCTCGTGCTGGAGCGTGGACGCGAGATCGTAGGTCACGTCGTCGTCGCTCGTCGAAAACTCGAAGCCGAACGTGTTGATCTCGATGTCCGCGTCGTAAATCTCGCCCGTCGTGACGTCGTAAGTCAGCGTCGTCAGCGCGAGCCCGTCCTCCAGCTGTGGGTAGGGCCAGTCGTCGTCCCGGAACATCACGACGTTGGCGTTGCCTTTGTCCACGTTGCGGTCGACGTTGTACTCCGGCCGCGCGCAGAGCGCGTCGGGCTGGCGCTTCACGAAGATCCGCGGGCCGCTCCCGCTACAAGCCGCGCTCTGCCAGGTTTCGAAGGCCCGTGACACCAGCTCCGCCGTGAGCTCGGGAGAGAAGTACCGCGAGCCCTCGCTCGCCACGGAGAACCCTACGCAGCGCTCTCTCCAGAACAGGGGGACGCCGCAATCCCCGTCGCGAGCCGGCGTGCAGCGCGTGCCCACGTCACCGAGCTCGCAAATGCTCGTGCGACAGAACGCGAGCGCCTGCGGAGCCGTCACGAGTCCGGCGAAAAAGACGAGGGCAGCGTTCGCATGACGGCGCACGCAGCCGTCGTAGCGCGGCGACGAACCCGCCGGCAAGGTCGGCAAATCGGCTGCAATTCGGCCGCCGGGGCCGCCGTAGTACCATCCCCGTCGATGGACGACTCCAAGCTCCGGGAGCTTTCCGCGCGGATCGAACGAGGCGGCGCGCCGAAGTACCACGAGAAGAACCGCGAACAGAAGAAGCTCTTCGCGCGCGAGCGCATCGCGCGGCTCCTGGACCCCGGATCGTTCGTGGAGGACGGCCGCTTCGCGCGCGCCGACGACGCCGAGCTACCCGCCGACGGCGTCGTCACGGGCATCGGCACGATCGCGGGCCGCGGCGTCGCCGTCATGGCCAACGACTCGACGGTGAAGGCCGGCTCCTGGGGCAGGCTGACGGTCGAGAAGATCCTCAGACTGCAGGAGCGCGCGCGCGAGCTCGCCTGCCCCTTCTACTACCTCGTCGACTCGGCGGGCGCGCGCATCACCGATCAGGCGGAAATGTTTCCGGGCCGGCGCGGCGCGGGGCGCATTTTCTACAATCAGGTTTCGATGAGCGGCCGCGTGCCGCAGATCTGCCTGCTGTTCGGGCCCTCGGCGGCCGGCGGCGCGTACATCCCGGCGTTCTGCGACGTGGTCGCGATGGTCGACGGCAACGCCAGCATGTACCTCGGCTCGCCGCGCATGGCCGAGATGGTGATCGGGGAGAAGGTGACGCTCGAGGAGATGGGCGGCGCCAAGATGCACACGCAGGTCTCGGGTTGCGGCGACGTGCTCTGCGCGAGCGAGGAAGACGCGATCGCCTTCGGCCGCGCGTACCTCGGCTACCTGCCCGACAACTGCGACGGAGAGGCGCCCGGCGCGGCGCCGCGCGCGCCGAAAGCCGGCGTGCCGCCGCTCGAGCAGACCATCGTCGCCGACGAGAACAAGGCCTTCGACATGCAGAAGGTGATCGACGCCGTGATCGACGAGGGCAGCTTCTTGGAGCTCAAGGCGCGCTTCGCGAAGGAGCTCATCACCGGTTTCGCGCGCATCGACGGGCAAGTGGTGGGCATCGTAGCGAACCAGCCGAAGCACCTCGGGGGCGTGCTGTTCGTCGACAGCGCCGACAAGGCGGCGCGCTTCGTGTGGCTCTGCGACGCGTTCAACCTGCCGCTCTTGTTTCTGGCGGACGTGCCGGGCTTCATGATCGGCACCAAAGTCGAACGCCAGGGCATCATTCGGGCGGGGGCGAAGATGGTGGCGGCGGTCAGCGAGGCGACCGTTCCGAAGCTCAGCGTGATCGTGAGGAAGGCGTACGGGGCCGGGCTGTATGCGATGTGCGGGCCCGCGTTCGAGCCGGACGCGTGCCTGGCGCTGCCCACGGCTTCGATCGCGGTGATGGGCGCGCAGGCGGCGGTGAACGCCGTGCACTACAATCGCATCCAGGCGGTTCCGGAGGGGCCGGAGCGCGACGCCCTCGTGCAGAAGCTGCGCGACGAATACCGCGAGGACGTGAGTCTCCAGAAGCTCGCGAGCGAGCTCGTGGTCGACGCGATGGTGCCGTTCGCCGATCTGCGCGAGCAGATCGCGCGGCGCTTCGCGACGGCGCGCGGTCGCCGCCGCGAGCGCGTGCAGCGCAAGCACCTCGTCCCGCCGATGTGAGGCCATGGACGCGAGGCGCCCGTGGTTCGATCGCCGCGCGCGGCGGCGCTTCGCCGCGGCGGCGCTCGCGCTCGGCCTTTCCGCTCCGGTTCGGGCCTCGGTCGACCTCGGTGCGTTCGTGCGGCGCGGGCTCGAATCGCGAGCGCTGCCGCGTTCGTTCGGCGCGCGGCTCAGTCTGATCACCGAGGTCCCCGCCGGGTTCACGCCCCCGGCCGGGTTTTCGCCGGTAGGGGGCACGAGCTCGGGAGGCGAGCTCGGCGTGGTCGAGGTGTCGAGCTCGGGGCTGCCGGCGCTCGTCGCCGGGCATCCCGAGCTTCGCTTCGAATGGTCGCCTCCGTTCCGCGCCCTGCTCGATCGCGCCGACGGTTGGGTGCACGCCTCGTCGTTCCGCAACACGACCGGCCTCGACGGTCGCGGCGTCGTCGTCGGTATCGTCGACACCGGAATCGATCCCACGCACCCGGATCTGCGCGGCGAGGGCGGCGCGTCGCGCATCCTGTACTGGCTCGATTTCTCGCGCCAGCGCGCCGAGCTGCATCCCGAGCTCGAGGACGAAGTCGGTTGCGGGACGGATCCGGAGAGCGACGAGCGCACGCCCTGCGCCGTGTTCGACGGCGACGACGTGACCGCGCTGCTCGAGAACGGCGATCCCGGCGACGATCCGCACGATCCGGACGGGCACGGCACGCACGTCGCGTCGCTCGCGGTGTCGAGCGGCTCGTCGCAGATCCCGCCGCGCTACGTCGGTGTCGCGCCCGGCGCGAGCCTCGTCGTCGTGCGCGTGGTGCGCCGGGACGGCGGGATTTACGACGCCGACGTGCTGAAGGCGGCGCGCTTCGTGTTCGATCGCGCGGCCGAGCTCGGCATGCCGGCGGTCGTGAACCTGAGTCTCGGCAGCGACTTCGGTGCTCACGACGGGCGCGCGCCCATCGAGCGCGGGCTCGAGTCGCTGGTCGGCCCGGAGCATCCCGGGCGAGCGATCGTCGTCGCCGCCGGCAACAGCGCGGGACTCTACGAGGGTCTCGATACGGGAGCGCCCGAGCCGCTCGGCATTCACACGGAGGTTCATGTCCCCGGCGGAGCGAGCGCACTGGTTCCCATCATCACGCCGGTGTCTCCGACGGGAGCGACCGAGGGCGCGATTTACGTCTGGATCGGCACACGTCCCGGCGACGCACTCGCCGTCGGTGTCGAGGACACGGCGGGAACCCTGCTCGAGCCGGTGCCGCTCGGCGCGCAGGCGGTCGAGGAGCGCGGCGAGCTCGAGGTGGTGGTGATCAACGACGCGGGCGCGGCGCTGAGTCCGGTCCCGGAGGGCTCCTCCGGTGCCGTCGTGATGTTCGACGGGCGGTTCGCTTCGGGCGAAGCGTTCGGTCTCCGGCTCGAGGGGCCCGCTTCCGCGAGCATCTGGGTTCAGGGCGAGGGCGGGTTTCATCCGCAGCGGAGCCTCGGCCCGCTCTTGCCGCGAGCGCTGAAGGACGGGACGATCAACGTGCCCGCTTCGTCGCCGGCGTTGATCGCGGTCGGCGCGACCTTGAATCGCAACGAGTGGGTCGACGTCGCGGGCGAAACGGTCGCGTTCGAGGCGCACGGCGCGCTCGACACGGCGCCGCTCGACACCACGGCGTACTTCTCGTCGGCGGGCCCGAACGCGCTCGGCACGCTCAAGCCCGACCTGGTCGCCCCGGGCGCGTTCGTGGTGGGCGCGATGGCCGACGGCTCCGATCCACGCGAGCGGGGCTCGAGCGGCATGTTCGCGGATCCGGGCGCATGCGCGGCCGCCGGCCTGTCGGAGGCGTGCCTCGTGACGGACGACTTTCACGGTGTGTCGGCCGGCACCTCGATGGCGGCGCCGCTCGTGACGGGCGCCATCGCGCTGCTCTTCGGGCGGGATCCCGAGCTCGACCAGCTCGAGTTGCGGAGCCTGCTCCAGGCCGGTGCTCGCCCGCTCGAGGGCGCCGTCTTCGACGAACAGCAGGTAGGCGCCGGTGGCCTCGACCTCGAACGGACGCTCGACGCCCTCGGCGAGCAAGCCGGCA
>DASXWF010000002.1:0-1638 GCA_036503835.1 Polyangiaceae bacterium
GTCGCCCACGGAGCCGCGGCTGGTGTCGAGGAGCGCGAGCTCGGAGGCTTCGTCGAAAAGGACGTTGAAGGGGTGGAAGTCGCCGTGGGTTCGGCGCAGTCGTCCTTGGTGATGGCGCAGGCGGTGGCGCCAGCGCAGGCACAGGTCTTCGATGTGTTCGAGGCGGCAGCGCGGAGCCGCGGGGACGTCGTCGGGATAGCCGTCGATGATGCCGAAGATGCCCTCGCCGCTGCCCAGGGTGTCGCGGACGAAGCGCGCGTAGGCGGTGTTCGGGTGCTCGGGGCGCTGTGCGTGGAGCTCGACGAGGTAGTCGACCAGAGACTGGCAGTGGGCGAGGTCGCGGGGGCTCAGCATGCCGTTGCGCGCGATTTCGCGCAGGTCCTCGGCGTACACTCGCCCCGCGCTGTAGGTCGTGAGGAGGTAGAATTCGCCCGTTCCGGCGAGGGATACGAATTCGCTTTCGCCTTTGTAGGCTCCCACGTCGAGGACCGACACGTGGCGTGGCAAAGCGCCGAATGTGTCAGCGGCGAGGATGGCGGCTTCCGCGCGATCGGCACGCCGGTCGTGGCCGAATTCATTGGCCGTGGCGCTGCGCAAGACGAGTTGGGTGTCGCGGCCTTCGTGGTGCACGTCGATGCGAAGGGGCGCGCCGTAGCCCGCGCCTTTCGCGTTCGCGTCCTTGCTTCCGGTGTCCGGGCCCAACGAGCGAACGCGCAGGATTTGCGCGCCCGGAAGGGCGGATGCGACCAAGTTGCGGAGGCGTTCCGCCGCACTCTCGCTGCCGACGGTGTTCGGTAATGATTCGAGCGGCCGTGACACGACGTGATTCGTGTATTCACGGGGCGTGCCAAGTCGCCGGGGCCGGTCAAGTCCTGCACGGCCGTTCGGTGGAATTGACCTTCCCGGCGACCAGCTTGGTATGCTCTTGCGATGTTTCGCGCTGGTCCCTCACGAAGTCGAATGTTCTTCGCGCTCGTCCTGGCGTCGCTGGTGGGCGCCTGTGGCAAGGCGGACATCGGTGAGGCGTGCGACGACGTCGGAAAAGAAGACGAATGTGTGGATGGGGCCGTCTGCACGAACCAAGACGACGGTGCCGCGTGTCGGAGGCTCTGCGACGATCAGGACGAGTGCCCGGCCGGGGAGTCGTGCAACGGGGTTTCGGGTACCAACCTGAAGAGCTGTCAGCCCGAGGGCTGAGCCTCGCCGTCAGAATTCCAGACAGGCCACTCCGCGCAGGCGTGTTCCGTCATGAACGGGCAGCGCGACGTGGACGCCTTCGCGCGAAGTGGTCGCCGCAGCGGAGCGTGAGAAGGTGCCGCCGGAGTAGACGACGGGCATACGGGAACTGCGAGCTTCCTCGGCCAGCTCTTTTTCGGCGTATTGGCTGCGGGGGGCGTCGAGCGCCGAGGCGAGAGCGAACTCGTCGAAACGGATCTTTTCGACCAAGCCGAGTTCGCCCTGGGTGTAGAGCTCGAAGGCGCGAATGAAGGGAGCCGACTCGGCGCCGAGCAGCGTGAGGACGTGGGAGACCCTGCGCTGGCGAAAGATGGGCACTCCGACGGCGCGCTTCAAGCCGGCGCGAGCCGCGAGCTCGGCGCGGACGAACTCGTTCGACGCGCGGACGTCCTGAAAAACCAC
>DASXWF010000003.1:0-2927 GCA_036503835.1 Polyangiaceae bacterium
GCATCGTGTTGGCGGTAACGAGGTGAGCCACCCGCCCGACGAAGCCGACGGCGACGCCGATGACGTCGTCGTGATGCCGATCGAAGATTCGATCGATCTGCACGCCTTTCAACCACGCGACGTGCTCGCGGTGGTGGCCGACTACCTCGAGGAAGCGGTCAAGCGCGGCTTTCCGGAGGTGCGCTTGATTCACGGACGCGGCAAGGGCGTGCAACGAGCCAACGTGCAGGCGCTGCTGGCGCGTCATCCGCTCGTCGTCAGCTTCCGGGACGCGCCCGCCGCGCGCGGAGGCTGGGGAGCCACGCTCGTGGAATTGCGCGTGCCGCGTTGAACTCACCGACACGGCGAAGGCGCCGCCGCCTGGCGGCGGCGAGCAAAGCCACGATAGTCCACGCTTGCCAAGCGGATGACGAGCGATCGAGACCTACGAACGAGCAGCTGCACGATGAGCTTCGCGGGGCCGGCGCAACGGGCGGTGCTCGCGGTGGATCCACGGAGCGGGGAGCGAGCGCTGGCTTCTCGGTGGAAGCCGGGGCTTCGACGCCGGGCTCGTCGAGCGTCGCAGAGCTCGGCTCAGGGGCTCCCGCATCGACCATCCTGCCGGCGAGCTGGTCCAGGCGTTTCAGCCAGGCCTGATTCGCCGCGGGCATCTTCGCCCTGTCGTGGGAAGGGAGCTCCTGGAGCCCTCGCACCCAGACCAGCGGAGGCTTGGAGCCGGGCTCGGCGTGAGGGAACGGCGCCAGCCGAAAGCCCTGCGGGCCGCCGTAGAAGTACTTTCTGAGCTCGGGCCGGGTGAACGGAAAGCCCGACAGCGCATAGACGAGGTTTTTGCACGTCCGTACCGCTTCGAGGCTTTTCGGAGCCGTGACGTCATCGCATTCGTGCTCGGCCTTCACGCCGCTCCGCGCGAGTCGATCTTCGCCGAGCTCCGGTGGCATCAGCGGTCCAAGCTGGAAGTTCACGTGCAGATCGTTCTGCGGCTCCCAGTCGCGATGCTCGAGCCGCAGCTCGACGTAGGGCTCGCCGTCTTTCGGCTGTACGAGCGCCGGCTTGCCCATCGTGTTCGAGACGACGTGGGCTTCGGGCGGAAGCTTCAGCGAAAACACCGCGTGGCCGATGCTGCCCGCCCAGGTCGCGCCGGTGCGGGTGACGTAGGCGAACGACCCGTACTGGTCGACGGAGCCTCCTGCCGTGGTGCGATAGGTGTGGCGAATCTCCGTTCGGGCTCCGGGAGCGAACGTCACGTCGAACAGCCAGACCGTGCCGAGGTGCTGGCTCCAGGCGTGCTTTCGCTGGAGCTTGCCCTTGCGGTGCTGGACGGGAGTTCCGGCCACGACGGTCTCGAGATCCCAGAATCGAGCGTCGCAGTCGACGTCCCCGGGGCAGAGAATTTCCGGGAATCCCACTTGCACGGAAACCGCCTCCGAGCTCGGATTCGAAAAAACGTAGTCGGCGACGACGTCGAACGTGTCGTCCTTCAACGTCATCGTGATGCGTTCGCCCTCCATCCGGACACGGGCTTCGTCCACCGGTACGAGATCCGCGCCCGAACCGCCGACGGTGAAGTCGTTGGCCCGGGCGGGCGTCGTCTGCGCGAGCAGCGCGGCGAGGAAAAGCGCTCGGTGAAAGCGAGAACCCATGGCAACCGCTGCGAGGCAGGCGGAAATAGCAATTCGGAGGACGCGGCACAACTGGGCAGCGGCCGGCCCCCCTTGTGGAGTGCGGGCGATGCGGCGAACCGGGAGCGGGCGTCCCTGGCTCTGGGCAATCGCCCTGCTCGGCGCACTCGCGCTCGCGTCGCGTGCAACCGGAGCCTTCCACGACGCTGCGCGCTCCGGCGGCGACACGAAACTAGACGAAGCGGAGTGCGCGCGCTGCCACGCGGAGATCGCGCGCGAATAGGCGAGCTCCCAGCATGCGACGAGCGCCGACGGCTGGCGGCTTCGTAACAATCGCTTCCGCATGCCCCACCGTGCGGCGGCCAAATAACGTCATCTAGATGGGCTTGGCACAGCGGTTACGAAGTTGCACGACGTCAACCCCGCCAACTACCTGCTCGAAGCCGGGCGTGCCGCCGAACGCGGCGAGATCCTGCTTCCGTTGCAGCTCGCGTCGAACGAGAATCAGGCCGCCGTCAAGACGGGGTAGCGCGAGCTATTACTTCAGGGACCTCCCACGGGCGGGCCGTACAAGGCCACCTGCGCGGGCGCTGTCGATCAGATCTGGGTCTTCCATCCCTGATCCGGCTTGCGGAGCGAGGGCGAGCCCGTGCGGTTCGCACCGCGCTTCGTAGCCCTGCCTCAGGCCTCAGACCTCGTGCTCCTGTCGGCGCCGCTTCTGCAACCCTTCTCAGCGCGCGCAGTGGAAGCGGCTGACGAGCACGCCTACTTCGGCGTTCTGCGGATCACGTAAATGACGCTCTTGAATCCCGATTGGGCGTCGCCGCTGGGGAAGTAGGGCGACTCGTCGAAATCGGGCAGCGAGTGCCAGTAGTCGTCGATGAAGTCCGCCGACTCGGCGGCGTCGTCGTGGGCGAGCTCGAACCGGCAGAGCGTGGTGGCGCAGTTCGACTTCAACATGCGAGTTTTGGGGAAGCGCTCCTTGAACTTTTGCAGCACCTGCCCCTCGTACTGGCGAGACCAGGCGGCATCGGCGCTTTCACTCTGAAGCCGGGCATCGAGTGCGGCGATTTTAGCCTCTCGCTCGGCTGCGATCTGGACCGGATCCGGAGGTTCCGCGGCTTCCGGTGGTTCCTGAGGCTCCGCAGGCGGCGCATCGGCGGAGGGCACCAGGAGCGTGGCCGGCTTGCGCGACTCCAGCGCGGTGAGGCGCTGTTCAAGCCGCGTCAGGACGGACTCGATTCTGTGCAGCTGATCAGGGTCGTGACGAACCGCCGGGGCCGCGGCGAGCGGCACCGCGGACGCGGG
>DASXWF010000004.1:0-1586 GCA_036503835.1 Polyangiaceae bacterium
CGCGATCGAAGCCGCGCGCCAGGCGGCCGAAGACGAAGCGCGTCACGCGGTGGAGCAAACGCCCGCGCCGAAGCCGCCTGCACCGAAGCCGCAGCCCGCGCCGAAGCCGAAGCCCGAGCCGATCATCGTCTCGCCGAAACCCGCGCCGACGCCTACGCCCGCGCCGACACCGAAGCCGAGCGGCGGACCGCCCGCGGGGTTTGATGGCGCGAAGGCGAAAGCCGCGGCGCCCGGGCTCGCGAAGCACATCAAGTCTGCCCAATACAACTACACGCGCGAGGCACTCAGCACGTGGCAGAAGGTCGCGGGTCTTGCGCAGGATGGTGTCTACGGACCCGCGAGCGCCAACGCGCTGAAGTACTACGTCGCGTCCGCTCCGAAAGCACTCTTCAAAAAGGCTCGCAACGGAACACCGTATCCGAACACACCGTATCCGCCGCCTGAATGGGGGATGAAATGACGAGCATCCGAAACTTGGCTGCGTTGCGCAACGCGGTGCAAGTCGATCAGAACGCGACGCACGCGCGCGCGCGCCTCACGTTGCCGAACGGCAAAGTGCTGAAATGCGTGATCCGCTGCGACACGCCCGAAGCCCTGGGCGCAGAGCTCGATGCACTCGAGTGGCAAGGGCTCGCCGGCGATGATGATGACGTCGAGCTCGCTGGCTTTTTCAAAAAGCTCAAAAAGGCAGCGAAGAAGGTCGGGAAGGTCGCGCTCGCGCCCGTGAAGATCGCGCACAAAATCACGCACACCGGTCCGATCGGCAAGCTGCACAAACAGGTGCAGAACACCGTTGCGAAAGCCCTCCCCTTCACGAAGCCGTTCATCAAGGTTCACAACTCGCTGGCGGCGCCCGTGCACAAGGCGATCGAGGGCAAGAAGGTTAAGCAGGCGGTCACGGCGAAAGCGATTGCGGACGTGACGAAACATCTCCCGGCCGCCGCCAAGGGGCCCGCGCAAGCGGCGCTCGTTGCGCGCGCGAAGCAAGACGACGCGCTGAAGTCGATCGCGAAGAGTGCCGCGAAAGCCAAGGTCGTCTCCGAGGCCAAGAAAGCCGCGAAGAAAGGCGACGCCGAAGCCAAGAGCTTTCTCAAGCGCGCGGCCGTCGGCAGGACCGGTACGTACGAAGTGCGCACGCCGTCCGGCCGGGTCATCAAGGTGCCAGCTGCGAAAGTCGCTCGCTAGGTAGAGGGGGGTTGCCCGTGACGAATCAGTGGTGGCCGCAAAAGGGCGCTCCGCCCGGAACACAGAACTGGCCCCAGTCCGTCCCCGTGGGCGACGGGCAAAGCGGGAAATTTGAGTTCACGAGCGCCAACACGTCCGCGGCCGGTTCAGGTGCGGACGGAGATCCGCCGCCCGCGGTCATTCGTCATATTTGCGCGCTCGATCTGCCGTCGCCCGCGCCCGTGGTGGTAAGCGTCGCGTCGACGATCTCAGAGGGCGGCAGTGTGAATGGCAGCCAAACCAAAGATTTCATCGCGTGGGCGCCCGCGAGCGCGAGCTATGGCACGGACAGCAACATGGGCTTTATTGTCCTGTCCTACGGCATGGGCGCGGCGTTCAAGCACATGGTGTGCGACCTGCGC
>DASXWF010000005.1:0-2180 GCA_036503835.1 Polyangiaceae bacterium
GTCTCGCGCGTGCAGCCCTGCGTGTCACCGGCGCAGAGATCGCTCTCGTTCACAACGCAGCTCATGAAGTCGCCGTACGCGTCCAAGCACCCCGCCGCTTCCGAAACGACGCGCACCGCTTCGCACTGCCCGTAACAAGTCTCGAAGTCTCCCGCGCACGAGTAGAGGTCGCCGCAGTACGCCTTGCAGCTGAAGTTCGTGTACGGAGCATTGCCACCACCACCGCGACCGCCGTCGGCACCGACGTTCGCGGCGCCGCCCGCGGAGTCGTCGGTCCTGACCGAGCGGCCGCCACAGGCCGAAAGTGCCGCGACGGCGAGCACCCAGCAGCAGCCACGGCTCACTCCGATCGCGCTTCTCCCATTCACCATGTCGAAGCTTCCCAAACACCCTGTCGTTCGTCAAACCCGACAACCGAGTTGGCAGCTGGACCGCGGGCGAAGGCGAGCGGGCGGCTGCGCAACGACGGGCGCGAAGCGCCCACTCGCGCGCCGGCTCGCTACTGTTCCGTGACGGCGGGAACGTTGCCGGAGGCGCCCTTTTTCGGCTCGGTCGCATGGACGCGTCGGTAGCGACGGAGCAGCGCGATGCGCCGGTCCGCCTCCTCACCGCGCGCGTCGCGCAGATCGTGGAGCTCGGCCGGATCCTTCTTCACGTCGAAGAGCGACTCGCGCCGTTTCCCACTGTCGTAGATGGCTTTCATGCCGTCGGGGAAGAGCATGGCGATCGTGCGGGAGCGCTCGAAGTAGAGCGGGCGGCGCGCGTCGACGCGACCTCCGCGCACGAAGGGGATGAGCGAGTCGCCCATGAATTCACCCGGAGTGGCCCGATTGAACAGATCCAGAACGGTCGGCGCGATGTCGATCAACGAGACGGGCTGCGCGACGCGGCGCGGCGGAGCGTTCGGCGCGCTGATGATGAGCGGCACGCGGATCTGCGTGTCGTGAAGGGATTTGTCGTGAGCCGTCTCTCCGTGTTCGCCGAAGCCTTCCCCGTGGTCCGCTGTCACGATCAGCGTCGTGCGCTCGCGCAGGCCGAGCTCGTCGATCGCGGCGAGCAGTCTGTTCAGCTGGCGATCCACCGAGCGCACCGCCAAGAGGTACGCCTCGACACGACTGTTGGCTCGCACGCCGCCCGTGTCGTAGGGCAGGTGAGTGTCCACGAGGTGCGTGTAGAGAAACAGCGGGCCCCGGGCTTGGCGCAGGTGGCGGATGGCCGGATCGATCAATTTCGCGGCCGGCGGATGCGGATTGTCGTCGGGCTCCGCGAACATTTCGACTTCGTCGAAGCCGCGAGCGATGCCCGCAGGGCGGCCGAGCACCGTGTGCCCGGCGAGGAGCACGGTGTGGACGCCCGACTTCGAGAGTAGCTCGTTGAAGCGAGGACTGCGGTAGCGCAGCAGCGTGGGGCGCGAACCCCTCGACCAGGGGAGTTGGGAAGCGTACCGGCCGGTGAACATCGAGCCGAGCGAATACCTGGTTCCGGCGCTGAAGCTGCGCGCGTTGTCGAAGTAGACGCTCCGATCCGCGAGCGCTCGCAAGGTCGGACAGTACGCGCGCTGCTCGGGCCTTTCGAGGACGTCGCTCCGGAGCGCGTCGATCGTGATCAGGATCACGATGCCGTTCTCCGGAAGCAGCGCCGGACTGCTGGGCGGCACGTCCGGACGGCGGTCGCGGGTCTTGTAAAACGGCAGGAGCGCGCGAGGGACGGTGACCTTGCCCGCCGGTTCGGGCGGGCGAACCCGCGCGATCCACGGCAAGATCACGCTGGTGTCGAGCTCGTACATGTTGGCGAGCACGTTGGCCGGCGGCCAGCGGAACACGGAAAAGAGCGCGAGCGCGCACGCCGCCAGGTGCGAAAGCCAGCCGAGGATTGGTCTCCGGCGCGGCAGCGGGATCACACTTCCGGAGAGCGCACCCGCGAACAGCGTCGTGCCCGCCAGCGCCAGAAGGAGATGGGCCCCCGGATACCCGTTCTCGAGCACGAAGGCGTTCCCGACGATCGCGACCGCACCCCCGAGGCATCCCAACCAGCGAACTCCCAGGCGTGCCGTAAGCCGTCCGACCGCCAGCGCCGCCGGAACACCGAGCGAAACGAGCACACTCAGCAGCACCAGAAGCGTCCCCGCCGAAAGCTTTCCCGCCAGTCGCCCCGCCGGGCCGTCCAGATCTTCCCCGAGG
>DASXWF010000006.1:0-4751 GCA_036503835.1 Polyangiaceae bacterium
AACCTCGTCCGCCACCTCCTCGCCACGACCGACTGGTTCATCGTCGGCCTGGACCGCCTCGACGAAGCCGCGACGATGAACGCCTACGTCCCGTTCTTCGAGCAGCACCCCGACCGGTTCCGCCCCGTCTGGCACAACCTACGCGCCCGCATCAACCCGATCGTCCACGAGCATCTCCGCTACTCGTTCGACTACATCGTCCACCTCGCGGCCGGCTCGCACGTGGACCGGAGCATCAAGGACCCGCTCGGCTTTCTCGAGGACAACGTGCTCGGAACCGCCCACATTCTCGAGTTCGCGCGGGAGCAGCCGAAGACGACGCGAAAGCTCCTCTACTTCTCGACCGACGAAGTGTTCGGCCCGGCCGTCCCTGGCGTTTCGTTCGACGAGTACTCGGCGCACATGCCGAACAACCCCTACGCGGCGAGCAAGGCGGCGGCCGAAGCGTTGATCCCGGCCTGGGCGAACACGTACGGCCTACCCCTCGTCACGTCGCACTGCACGAACGTCTACGGCCCGGGGCAGTACGGGGAGAAGTTCATCCCGCTCGCGGCTCGGCTCATCCGAAACGGCCAGCTCGTGCAGATCCACGCGCGGGACGGAAAGCCTTCAACGCGATTCTACGTGCACGTGGACGACGTTTCCCGCGCCGTCGTTACCATCCTCGAAAAGGGCGGCATCTGGGGCGGGCCGAACACGGGCAAGTACAACATCAGCGGCTCGGCCGAGCTCTCGAACCTGGACGTAGCGGACAAGATCGCGGGGATTCTCGGCGTGCCGCTTCAGTACGAGCTCGTCGATTTCGTGCCCAACCGGCCGCGGCACGACATGGCGTACCGGATCAATTCGACGCGGCTCGAGGCGCTCGGGTGGCGGCCGATGGTGGATTTCGACGAGGGGCTGCGGGGGGCGGTGGCTTGAGGATCGGCGTCATCGGCGCAACGGGTCACCAGGGGAAACGCTACTTGAGCAAGTGGAACATCCCGGACGGCATGGAGTGCTTCGCCGTCCCAAGGGGCGAACCAGCTCGACACTGCGAAGCGCTGATTGTGGCGACGCCAGTCGGCACGCATCGCGCGATCGTGGAGTCGGCCCTGATGTGCGGCTACCACGTGCTGTGCGAGAAGCCGGCGGCGCTGACACTCGAGGACGCGCGGGCCATGTTCGACCTGGCAAAGTCGCAGGAGCGCGTTCTTCTCATCGCCCACACGCACCTTTGGCACCCGGACTTTCTGAGGCTACAGCCGAGCCCTCACGCCACCGTGATCTGGCGCGGCGAGGAGCGAACGGACTGCCCGGCGGTTTTGGACTGGGGCTCACACGCGTGGTCGATGGCGCTCCACCTCGGAACGGAGCGCGTGGCCACGGGGCTCGCCAGCCGCGAAGGGAACACGGTGCGGTCCGGCGGTGCCAGCTACCCGGACGACTACTCCTGCCAAGCTAGCCCGATGCGCGACATGCTCGAAACGTTCCGGTGCCTCGTTGCCGGCGGCCAGGACTGGCGAGCGGACCCGGAGTTCGCGCTCGAGGTGATGCGGCGCTGCCTCGCCTAGAACCGAATCCCCGGCCCCGGCCACTCGTCGCCCGGCATCCTCCCGTCACCGATCGAAGAGCGGTAGATCCTGAGGTAGCCGGTGCCGCTGTTCGGTGGGCACTTGAAGTTCAGCGTCGTCGAGAGCATGCCCGTGGCGAAACCGGACGCGCGGTCCTGGGACATCCCGACGAGCCGCCCGCGAAGCGACTGTCCGTCCACGATTGCCCAGCACGCGCCGGATCCGCCATTGCCCACGACCGACTCGCTCACCGCCTGAACGTTCGGCGTCAGGTTGAAGTAGACGCGCCACGGGTTGACCGCGCCGGATGCGACGACGCCGGCCGAGTCCGCCTGGATCGTGTAGTAGTGCCCCGCGTCGATGTTGGGCAGCCCGCTCGGCGCCGCGATCTTCGGATCGGGAACCAAGCCGGTCGGGGTATAGGAACCGGTCGGCATGTCGCGGCCCCGGTTGCCGAAAAGGGTGCGGAGGTCGATGCCCGTCGAGTTCGGGGTCACGCCGAGCACCGCGATGTCTTTCACGCCGACGGAGTTACCGACCGGCAGCGTAACGTTGAACCATTCGAACATCTCAGCTCGCTCCTGCTAGGCGCTCGGTAAATGTGGGCTCCGACCCGGGCAGTTCTAGCATGCCACCCGGGCGCGGTTGGTCGGTCTGCTCTTGCGGAGGAATCGCGGACATGCGCGCCGCGAAACCAGGGTCGACGTTCGGTTGTAACTTCCCGCCGAAGCCGAGCAGGAAATCGAGCTGCGAAAGAACGGGGTCGGGGATGGCCGCCCGCTGCTTGTCGTCGAGGTCGTTCGTGATCGCGTCGATGACGCCCGCCTGCGCCGCCTGTTGGAGCCCCGGGTACTGCTTCCAGGCGTATTGGGCCTTGTCGATGTCCACGGCCCCGCGCGCGAAGTCCTGGAACACGCTGAGCGGCTCCATCGTCGCCTCCCACATGGCGTTCGCCCGGCGGAGGTCGTCGCTCGAAAGCTGCTGCTTGCCCCGGATGGTCTCGAGAGGCTTCGGCAGGTCGTTCATGAGCTGCTGAAGCTTGCTGCCCATCGCGTCGGCGACGTGCGTGGCGTTCGGCAGGGATTCGAGCTGCATCGTGTCCGGCTGGGCGACGGCGCGGGCGAGAATGTCCGTCCGCTGCTGGTAGAGCCGCTGCTGCTCCTCGACGGTCCGGCGCTCGGGATCTCGGGCGGTCCCGGGGACGGCTCGCAGGGGTCGGCCGCGGCGGGGCGTGAGCTTCAGCGTGGGGACGATCTTGTCCACCTCGGCCCCGACCGTCTCGAGCACCTCGGTTTCTGGGTTGACCCTCTTCGGCCCGTCGTCCACGAGCTCGAGTAGCTTCGCAACGGGCCTCCCGTCCACGAGTGTCGCATCCTCGGCTTCCTGGGCGAGGCGAATCAGGGCGGCGAGCTCCTTGGCCATCCCGGGCTTGCGGGCGCCGGAAAAGACGGCTGCGGCGGCGTGGGAGTCCTCGATTTGCTTGGCCAGGATCTGGGCGGCAGCGGAGATGGGCCCCGGGGTCTCGAGGTCACGGAGCGCCGCCCGGAGCTTCGCCGGGTCGGTCAGGATCGACTCGGCCGCCTCGGGGGTTGCGACGAGTTGGCGGTACCGTCGCCCAGCGTCCCCGAAGGAGTCGGAGGAGAGGGCGTCGCGGAGGGCCAGGGCGGCGCGGGCGGTGAAGTTTCCTTCCGCTGCGGTCGCCACGTCGGTGGCCGCGCCGGCGAGTGCCTGCCCGGCCTGCTCAAGCTGCACCGCCAGCCTGTGCCCAATCCCGAAGCTCTCGGCCACGTTCGCACGAGACAGTTCGTCCGCCGCGCCCCGAAGGTACCGGGCCGCTTGGCTCCCTGCCGGCGTGGGCGGGACCGCCGCGATCAGGTCCGCCACGGCCTGCTGCACCCCGCCGATCGCCTCCGTCCCGTTTGCGTTGCGCGTGAGCCGAATCAGGCTCGCCGGGTCGATCTGCTCGGGGATCGAGGCTCGGAGCGAAAGTGCCTGCGCCGTGGCCGCCGCAACGTCCTCCGACGCCCTGTCCAGAATTTCCGACCGGTAGACGACCTTTCCGACCGGGCTGACCTTGTTCCACGCCGCTGGGTTGAATTCGCCCGCTGCTTTTGCCATCGCGTCGGCCGCAACTTCCCGGGCAGCATCCGAAGCAGTCTCGCGGATGGTCGGGTTCTGGCCGGATGCCTCGGCCGTTTCCTGCATGAACTGCCGCGCGCGGCCGATCTGCTGGGCGATCCTCTGCGCTTCGGGGCCGCCGGCTTTCGAGAGCGGCACGTGGAAGCGCGTCCGTGCGAGACGGTTCGCGAGCCCCGATGCCATTTTGCTACCGGCGAAGCGGAGGGCGCGGTGACCGAGCGCAAGCCCCGCTCCGGCCGCAGCCGCCCCGAGGCCACCGCCGCCGCTGATGAGCGTCATGAGAGCCCCGGTGAGCCCCGTTGCGTAGTCGCTCGGGCTGACGAAGCGGTTTTTCAGGCGCCGCTGGAGCTCTTCTTCGAGGCCGCCCTGAAGCGTGATCCAGTCGGAAGCGTCCTGGTTCGCCCGGCGCCACGCGGCGCCTTCTGCCGGTCCGGCTGCGTCAGCCGCGGCATCGAGCTTGCGCGCCACGTTGCCGTACAGCTCGCCCATCGCGTCGTCGGAAATGCTCGGGGCGCGCTTGTGCCATTTAATCGCCTGACCAAGCTCGGTCTTGAAGCGCCGAAGGTCGGTGAAGCTCGGGTCGCGGTAGCCGACCACGACCTCGTTGCCGAACTGGTCGGTCTGCTTGATTGCGAGCGATTCGCGGAGTGGCGCGACCTGCCGTTCAACCGCGTCCGCCACGACCTGCGCATCGCCGGTCATGGACTGGCGGAGACGGCTCGTTTGGTCGTAGATCGTGCCGAAAACCTCGGTCGCGTCGGGTTTGATCCCCCGCGCATCGAGCTCGGAGGCTAGGGAGGAAAGCCTCTGGGTCGCGTCGTCCGCCTGCCGCGTGATCGCCCCGAGCATCTCGTCTGCGTTCGTCGGGAGATCGGCCTGCCGCATCTTCTCGGCCACCCGTTGGACGCGACCGAAATCCCTCCCGTTGTCGGTGAGGATTCGCATCGTTCGCGCGTCGTTCCCGATCGCGGTCTTGATCATGCGGTCGTCGGCGAACTGCTGAATCTGCCCGAACACCTTGTCGAGATCGCCGCGAGCAACCTTCTCACCGACCTTCCG
>DASXWF010000007.1:0-2015 GCA_036503835.1 Polyangiaceae bacterium
GCGAATCGCCTGTGGCTTCACGGCGGCCTCAGCGACGAGGGCCTGGAGCTGCGCGTCAAGGTAACGCGCGTCCTGGCGCTAGCCGGCGACGTTTCCGTCGTACCGGCCCTGGTGGAGCTCGGAAATTACGACGGCGCGCCCCAAGGCCTGGGACGTACGCTGGGAAACATGCGTCTATTCGGCGGTTCCAAACGCTACCCCTACTACGAGGATGCGCGGACCGCGTTGAAGGAACTCGCCGAGCATGCCGTACCGCCGTACGATCCGGTGGCCCTGCGCGAGCAAGTTCCGCGCACCGTACACGGTGCGTTCAAGGGCGTCTTGGAAGAATTGGCGAAGCGGGCCGAGCTCGATCCGGCGTGCCGGTAACAGGACCTCCATGCAAGACAACCTTGGGGGCCGCGAAGCGAGCTGCGATGCAACACGAATGCATCATGCATGCAGCATGCAAGGCGAATGCATCGCCCACGTCGCGCCACCCGTTCCCGCGCTACCGCCCGAGCCTCTCGCCGTCCTCGAGCCAGCGCCCGCGGAGCGCGGTTGCCTCCGGTGATCCGCTCACCCGTCGTCGCTCAACTCCACGCAAGCCTCGCCGGGCAGGATGAGACCCGGGACGGTGAACGACAGTGTCGCGCCGCCGAAGCGAATCGTGTGTTCGCCCTCGGTGAGCGCGCCCTCCAGGCTACAGCTGGCGTCGCCGCCGCCGCCGCAGTCGTCCGTGCAGCCGCCGTCGCCGCCCGTGGTGGTGAGACAGAACTCGGCCTTTGCCTCGAACTCGGCTTCGCCGACCTTGGTGAGGGCGCACTCGGCGACCACGGCCTCCGTACAGCTGCTCGAGTGGCAGCCCCCCGGGAAGACTCGGACCGTCAACGGATCACCCACGGCGAGCAGGTCACCGGAATCGATGGGGAGCCCGAGCACACACAGTCGATCGGCCGGCGCCTGCGAGCACTGGCCGTTGCCCGCGTAGTTCCAGGTACACGAGCCGTTCTGGCAGGCGAAGCCGTCGGCCGCGGGGCAGTCGCAGGTGCTCGCTAAAGATACGCACTGCTCGCCGTCGACCGTGGTCGAGAGCAGCTCCTCGAAGCGCGTCGTGTCGGCGTCCAGGCGCGCTACGAGATTCCGCGTGCAACCGCAGCTCGTTCCCTCGAGCACCTGACCACAGTCGTCCGGACTTTCGCACTTCTGAATGCCGGCCAGCTCGGTTTGGGCGGCTGCTCGCACATCATCGCACGTGAGCGAGGCGCCGCCGCCGTTCCCCGCGCACCCCCGCGTCGTACAGGCGACCAGTCCGCCTTCGAGACAGGTGCAGTCGTTGCAGCCGTCCGGCGCTCGGAACGAGGCGCCGAGCGCGTACGTCTTACCGTTGAGGCTGCAGCCGGCGCTGCCGCCCGCGCCCGCCTGACCGGTGCCTGCCATCCCCGCGCTGGAAGTCCCGCCCTGAGCTCCTGCACCTCCGCCCGCCCCCGTTCCGCCGCGCCCCGCGCTCGCACCATTCCCCGAAGTCGCACCGTTGCCACCGGTCCCCGGCTCGGCGCCGCCCTCTCCGCCCTCGGCGTCGTCACCCGGGACGCTCTTGCCGGAGCAGGCAACGACCGATAACAAAGCAGCGAACGGCAGGACCAGGAAGGCCCCCGTCGTGAGGCGACGCGAGCTCGAGTCAGGCATCGGGTAAGTCTACTCGCGAGGCTGGGGAGCGCACGGAGCCAGTCCCTTCGCCCTTCGGCAGTAGAGCACCTCTCGCGCGTCCGAAAGGGCGACCCCACGGCGGGAGCTTGCTCAAATCCGGTCTAGATGTCTCGTTGCCGCCGCGCTTTCACGCCGAAAGCCACCTTCTGCGCTCGTGTTCCGGCAGGTAGGGCGCCTGAAGCCTTACGGGATCGCCGAAATCTTTGTAGAGGAGATCGCCCGAGCCGGTCAGACGCTCCGCCCCGTTCATGCCCAGAATCATGTTCGACTCAATGTGACTTCCGAGCGCCAAGGCCACCCGGCAAGGTAGATTCGCCTGGATGGCG
>DASXWF010000008.1:0-2849 GCA_036503835.1 Polyangiaceae bacterium
GCTGACCCGTACCTCGCGGCCGACGCGGTCGCCGAGGAGCGAGTTTTCGCGCGGTAGCAGCACGCCGCTGTCGTCGCGAGGGCGGATATCGTGAGTGCCCAGGGAGATTACGAGCGGACGCCGGGATCGGATCACGAGCTCTCGGGGCGGGGCCGTTTCGTCGTCGGCGGCTGGAACGCTCACGGAAATCGCGGCTTCCAGCGGGGTACGCACGCCGTGAAGGCCGAGATCGCCGCGCACCGACCAGTCGCCGGAACGCAGGCCCCGATCGTCCGGAGGGCGAGCCCGGTCCGCCGGCCCGCCGAGCGAGCGCAGGGAGAACGTTGCAATGCGCCCTACCTCCCGGCGCTCTTCGGATGTCCGCTTCCCGAGCTCGAGCCAGTCGAGCGCTCGGGCGGTGAAGGTCGGGCTCGGAGTCGTTCCGTCGCTCTCGAAGAGCTCGAGCGAGGAGAGGTCGAGCTCGATGCGGCCCGTCGTGCCCGAGGGATTGGCGAGGTCTACCTCGAGCTCGCCGCGCGTCGGCGACAGGCGTCCGCGCGGTGTGGCTTGCCGCGCCGGCAGCTCGAACTCGACGCGGCTCCTCGCGAGCGCATAGCGAACGCGGCGCGGGAGCGCGGGGCCTGCGCTCGAGGACGCCGAGACGCTCGCCGAGGCGAGCCACGGTTCGGTGCGATCGGGCGGTCTCGTTTCACGCCGGCACGCGGCGCAGGCGAGCAGCAGCACGAGCGAGAGGACGAATCTCAATGCCACACCCCGATCGAGAGGCCCCAGTTGAAGTACTCGCGCGCGACGTCGATCGCGCCGACGATGCGAAACCAGTTGTAGTCCGGGAATGTGTGAAACACGTTCCACTTCAGCACCTTGACGTCGAGGCCGAGCGTTGCATGGGCGCGACCGCGGCTCGGCGTGCCGTCCGCATTCTTGGAGAAACGCGTGGGCTCGAAGTAAAACCCCGTGCGCGCCTGCATCCAATGCGGAATCGGCTCGAACTCGACGCCGATGCGCGGGGACAGCGTCGCGCGCTCGCCGGAGCGCTGCACGCGCCGATTCAAGAAACTCTCCACGCCCACGCCGTTCCCCACCTCGCCGGTCAGGACCAGCGTCGTCATGAGGAGCAGCGAGAAGCGCGACTGCGCGAGCGTGCGGGCATAGAGCTGGTCTTCTACCTGTTTGCGAATGCGCTTCAACGTCGCCCGGTCGAGCTCCGCCTCCGCCTCGTTTTCGGCCTCGAGCGCCTCGCGCAGCGCTTCGAGGTCGCGGCCCTCGTGCCGCGCGCGCTCGAGCTCCGTCCGGGTCAGGCGCTCGCGCTCGCGGATGCGCCATTGGATGTAGCGGCGCGTGTGCGCCACGATCCGCTCCGGATTGATCCAGCGCGGATTGAGCGGACGATCCCCGAGCTGCAGCGCCGCGCCGACGCTCAGGTCCCAGGGCAACGTCACGTCTTCGGGAAGGTAGAGCGCGCTTCGTCCGCCGCTGATCACGGACGTGCCGCTGTTCGGCGTCGCGCTGGCGGTCACGGTGGAGCGAAACGCCCCGCCGACGCGCACGCGCTCGTCGTTGGGCCTCCACACGAAGCCCACCTCCCCCCCCAGCCCGGCCGTGACGAAAATGTTGTTGCCCTCGCTCACGGGCGTGGGGCGGGTCGTGACGTTCAGCGTCAGCACGCGGAGCCCCGCGCCGATCGCGAGCTGGCCGTCGTCGACCGCGCGCGCCACTTGCGCGTGATTCAGGATGATCTGGCTCGTCAGCAGGTTCGCCGGATCGTGCTCGTCGGTCGAACCGCGGAGGCGCAGACTGTATTGCTGGAGGTCGGCGGTCGCGGCGAAGCCCCAGCGATCGATCTGCATGTTGTACTGCAGGTTCAGGAACACGTAGACATCGTTGCCGGTGGTGACGCGCGTTTTCTGCCCCGAATTGAAGTAGTCTCCGGTGTGGCCGAGGCTTCCCGGCAGGCTGAGGCCGCCGCCGAACTCGAAATCGTCCGCGAGGTACGAGTGCGCGGCGCGCACGCCCGAGGCCGCGGGATTCACCGAATCGCCGTCCGCTCCTTCTGCCATCGCCACGAACGCGCCCGCCAGACCGAGCACGCGCGCGCTCGAAAGCACCGTACTCTGGGTGAGATCGATGGCGTACTCGGAGGTCTGGATCGGCTGCCCCTCGGGCGCGAGCGGCTGTGCGCTCGCGGGCCGGGGCACCAGCGCAGAAGCGGCACAGAGACCGAGAAGCGACCACCGGCCCAGGCGCATGCGGGGCGTACCGTAGATCAGCGGGGCCGCTCGGGGCCAGCCGGGCCCTACGCCCCTGCGGGGAAATGGCGCGGCCGGAAAAACACGGCCGAGGCGTTCGAGAACGGCGGCTGGCGACCTCCGGCTCAGAAGGTATAGTCCGCGCGTGCCGTACTCCGCCGAGTTTCGCTGTTTCAACGGCTGCGAGGGATCGTACGCCGTAACGCAACCCCTCTATCGCTGCCCGAAGTGCGAGGGGCTTCTCCAGGTGGTTCACGACGTCGAGGCCCTGCGTGATCGCTCGGGACCCGTGTGGATGCGGCTCTTCGACGAGCGCTACCGGCAGAACGCCTGGCCCTTCGGCTCCGGCGTCTGGGGCAAGCGGGAGTGGGTGATGCCGCAAATACCGGACGAGATGATCGTCTCGATGTACGAGGGCGGCACCAACCTGTTTTGGGCGGAGCGCTTCGGCCGGCAGCTCGGCGTCGACGAGCTCTGGGTCAAGCTCTGCGGCAACAGCCACAGCGGGTCCTTCAAGGATCTCGGCATGACGGTGCTGGTCAGCGTCGTGCGCATGGCCATCCGCGACGGGCTCAAGGTGAAGGCCATCGCCTGCGCCTCGAC
>DASXWF010000009.1:0-2674 GCA_036503835.1 Polyangiaceae bacterium
CATGGCCGACGCGGGCGCGCCGGCGACGGGCATCACCTGGAACACCGGCACTGAAGCCGCGCTTGACCGCTACGTTCACCCGACGCGGCGCGCGGGTGAGGAGGCCCTCCGAATAGCCTCAGGGGCGCTATTCGGGGGCCATACGGGTGCCGTCGTTTCCGAGGCTGAGTGCGAAGGAGAGGACTTGAACCTCCATGGGAGTAACCCCGCTAGCACCTCAAGCTAGTGCGTCTGCCAGTTCCGCCACCTTCGCGAGGGGTATGATCAATATCGTCAGTAAATCGTGCGCGTAAAGCCTTGGTGAGGTAGCCCGGGTTCCGGGTCCCGGCTACGGCGCCCTGAGGCCGCCTTGCCGGGGGCGAGGGTCTACCTCATCGGGCACGGGGTTCGCAAGGGTTCGCAGCGAGCTCCCGGCCCGCCGGCTCAATTTCTCACTCGAAGAGCGGAATCGAGTCCTGCTTCGAGCGCGGAGCGGCGAGCAGGCTTCCCATCACCTGGAGCACCTCGGACATCTCGAAGGGCTTCCGCACCCACGCCGAGACGAACGGCTCGCTGCCCGGCGGGATGCCGCCCGCGACGCCGCTGATCAGGATCGTGACGACGTTCGGGCTCGAGGCCCGCAGCGAGGCGAGCGCCGAGGTCGCGCGATCGCCGAGCGGTGAGAGGTCGACGAGCGCGGCGGCGAAAGGCGCGCCCGCCGCGACGATGGCGTCGAAGTCTTCGCCGCTCGCCACGACGATGGCCTGCGCGCCGCGCGCTTCGAGCGCGAACTCGACGAGCGAACGCACGGCCGCGTCGTCCTCCACGACGAGCACGCGCGCGCCGGCTACGCTCGGCTGGCGCGGAGGCAACACGCGCCCCGCCTGCGAGAGCGCCTCGCCGATCGGCCAGGCAAGCTCGAAGGTCGCGCTCGGCGCGTGCGAGGCGAGCGTGAGCGAACCGCCGTGGCTGCGCGCGAGATCCGCGGAGTGTCGCAGGCCGAGGCCCGCGCCGCCTTCGCGCGTGGATTGCGCGTCGTCGAACAAGGTCGCCGCGCGGCTCGGCTCGATGCCCGGGCCTTCGTCGCGCACCGAGAACACCGCGCAGGCGCCGTCGTCGCGAAGCCCCACCGTGACGGAGCCGCCTCCCGGGGTAAAGGCAATCGCGTTCAGGAGCAGGTTCGTGAGGATCTGGAGGACGGCGCCCACGTCGCGCACGAAGCCGTGGCCGTCGTCGCCTTCTTCGAGCTGAACGACCACGCCGTGCGCTTCGGCCTGCGGCGTCACCGCGAGCACCGCCGCGCGCGCGACGGAGCGCGCCGGACGGCGGCTGCTGCCACGGGGCGGCGGCTCCGCGCCGATCGCCGCGCGCGCGATGCGGTGCCCGAGTTGCGCGTGCGTGCGCGCGACTTCGATCGCATCGCGCGCCGGACCGCCGGGAAGGCGCTGGCGCGCGACGTCGAGCCAACCGAGCACCACGGTCAGCGCGTTCGAGACTTCGTGCAGATGGCCCGCGAGCTCGGGATGAACTCCACTCGGCAACTCTTCACGCGAGCTCGGATCACGCGAGCTCGGCGGAGCAACCGAGGCGGTCGAGCGTTTCACGGGCCAAATGTTAGAGGCGCTCCGCTGCGGTCGCTAGTGGTTTCCGCTTTCCCCGAACAAAGTCGCGACGCGAGTTCAGCTTTGCTGGAATTGCGCGCATCCTGCCCTCGCACCCGGCGGAAAAGCTCACTCACTCCGCGGGCTGAGGTTCCGGGCCGGCGTGCACGTGCTCTTCCTCCTCGGCCGGGAGCGCCGGGACGGTCGCGAGTTTGGCACATCCGACCAACACGAGCGCCACCATCGCGTAGGCGACCGCGACGACCGGCGACTGGCCGATGCCGATGGCCTCGCCGTGCATCAGACCGAAGAACGTCAGCACCGCGCCCGCCGCCGAGAAGGCCGCGGCGTTCATGAACTTGCGATCGATGATGAAGACGCCCGTCGCGGCGAGGATGACACCGCTCAGGATCGACCCGCCGCCCATCACCTCGAGCCCGTGATAGAGGATGCCCGTCTGGCCGAGCTTGTCGAGGCCCACGGCGTGCGCGTTGGTCCCGAGCACGCCGAGGGAGTTGTCGATCTGGAGCTTTCCCCAGGCGGCCATGTGGGGGATGATCGAAAGAATGATGGCGGGGGCGTGCCGCTTCGGCGTCTCCTGGAACGCCTGCCCGCCGATCAGCATGGCGATGAACAGCAAGATCGGGGAGATCGCCACCAAGGGGATGAGGGAGACCATGACCGAAATGACCCCGAACCAGGCGAGCACGATCACGGTGACGCCGGTCGCCACCGAGTACCCGATCCTACCGCCCATGGCCTTCCAGCCGGGGTGGCCGATGTAGACGGCGTTGATGAACGGATTGCCCATCAGACAGCCGACCAGGCTGACCACGCCGTCCGCCGTGAGGACACGCGTAGTCGGGTAGGCGTCGCCCGCCACCTCCGCGCTCTCGACGTTGTCCAGGGCCTCGACGAGGTCGTAGATGCCGAAGGGGATCGCGGTGACCAAGATGATGCCGAGGTACTCGAAGCCGCCGAAGACGTGCGAAAACGCGGGCAGCGGGAAGGAGAAGCCGAAGTTCGAGACCGAGTCGGCGAGCTTCTGAAGCGTCATGCCGCCGTAGTTCAGGCCGAGCGCCGTCGAGCCCCAC
>DASXWF010000010.1:0-4164 GCA_036503835.1 Polyangiaceae bacterium
GGTGGTGCGGGAGCGACTCGACCGCGGGCGCATCGACGTCGCGGTGCGGCTGACCAGCGCGGCCCTTCCGCCGGCGCGCTTCTCGCGCGAGCGGGCGCGGGCTCTCTACGGCGCGCTCACGGAGCTGCGCGACGAGATCGCCCCCGGCACGGAGCTCTCGATCGCTGCCCTCGCGGGTTTCTCGGAGCTGCTGCTGGAGCCGGCGCTCGCCGACGTGGAGGCGATCCGGCGCGCGCTGCTCCAGGCGCTCGAGGGCGCGCTCGCCCAGCTCTGTGCGATGCGCCAGACGGAAGGTGCCGCGCTCGGACGCGAGCTCGAGGACCGACTCGCCCAGGCGCGAGCCCTCAGCCGTTCGATCCGGGAGCGCGCCGGGAGTCTGGCGGAGCTGCAGCGCGCGCGCCTGAGCGAGCGGCTGGAGCGGCTGCTCCACGGGAGCGCCCCACTCGACCGGAATCGGCTCGAAAACGAGGTGGCGCTGATGGCCGATCGCGCCGACATCAGCGAGGAGCTCGCCCGGCTCGACAGCCATTTCGAGCAGGTCGGCGTGCTGCTCGGCGACACGGGACCGATCGGACGCAAGCTCGATTTCTTGCTGCAGGAGATCGCTCGCGAGCTCAACACCACGGAGGCAAAGAGCCAGGACGCGCCCGTCGCGCAGCTGGTCGTGGAGACCAAGGTGTGTGTCGAGCGCATGCGGGAGCAGGTGCAGAATGTCGAATGACGGCCCTCTGCTGTTCATCGTCTCGTCGCCCTCCGGCGCCGGCAAGACGACGCTCGCGAGCCGCCTGCTCGAGCAGGTGAAGGGCCTGCGCTTCAGCGTCTCGCACACGACCCGCAAGCCGCGCAGCAACGAGCGCGACGGTGAGCAGTATCACTTCGTCTCGCGCGCCGAGTTCGAGGATCTGATCAGCAAGGACGCGTTCCTCGAGTGGGCCCAGGTTCACGACAACCTGTACGGGACGAGCCGGGCGGAGGTCTCTCGCGCCAAGGGCGCGCGCGGCATCTTGTTCGACATCGACCATCAGGGCGCGCGCCAGATCAAGAGCGTGCGCCCCGACGCCGTGGCCGTCTTCATCCTGCCGCCCTCGATGGCCGTGCTGCATCAGCGCCTGCGCGGCCGCGCGAGCGAGGACGAGGCCACCGTGCAGCGGCGCTTCGACGTGGCGCGCGACGAGATCGCCCACTACGGCCTCTTCGATTACGTGCTCGAGAACAGGGAGCTGGACGAGGCGACGAGCCGCCTCGTCTCCATCGTCCTCGCGGAAGAGTGCCGCAGGGGACGCGCGGCCAGACTCGCGGAAACGCTGCTGGCCGAAACACGCGGTTTCGGGGGGACGATTCCTCCCACTTTGAAGGAGTAACCACAGTGTCGAGTCCGCTTTTGATAGTAGGTTCCATGGCGTTCGATGACCTCGATCTGCCCACGGGCGAAGCCCGCGACGTGGTCGGCGGCGCGGCCACCTATGCGGCGCTGGCGGCGAGCCATTTCGCGCCCGTGCGGGCGGTCGCGGTCGTGGGGAGCGACTTCCCGCAGGGGACGCTCGACGATCTGGGACGGCGCGGCGTCGACGTGCTCGGCGTCGAGCGCGCGGCCGGCAAGACCTTCCGCTGGTGGGGACGCTACGCCACGGACCTCACGAGCCGCACCACGCTCGACACGCAGCTCAACGTGTTCGCGGACTTCAAGCCGAAGCTTCCGCCGAGCTTCGTCGAGACGCCGTACGTCCTGCTCGGGAACATTCACCCCGCGCTGCAGCTCGACGTGTTGAGCCAGGTGAAGAACCCGCGCCTGGTCGCCGCCGACACCATGAACTTCTGGATCGAGGGCGAGCGCCAGCTCTTGAACAAGGTGCTCGCGCGCATCGACCTCCTGGTCGTGAACGACGAGGAGCTGCGGCAGCTCGCGGGCGTGCGGAACCTGAAGGCGGCCGCTCGCATCGTGCTCGGCTTCGGGCCGAAGCGGCTGATCGTGAAGCGCGGCGAGTTCGGCGCGCTGCTCTTCGATCACGAAGGCAGCTTCTTCGTCCCCGCCTATCCGCTCGAGTCGGAGATCGACCCCACGGGGGCGGGCGACAGCTTCGCCGGGGCTCTGCTCGGGTACATCGCCCAGAAAGGCTCGATCGAGCGCTCGACCCTGCGGCGCGCGCTGCACATGGCATCGACGGTCGCGTCCTTCTGCGTCGAAGACGTGGGGACCAAGCGCCTCGCGGCGCTCGACCACGCGACGATCGTGGCTCGCATGGCCGAGCTTCGCTCGCTGGTGCACCCCGGCGACTGACCGCTCCGGAATCGAGCCCCCCCGCCCTGGCTGGCCTCAGGCTGCCAGGGTGCTCGCCGGCGCCTCGACCGCGCGGGTAGCCGGACCGCCGAGCTCGCCCCGGACTTCGCGGACGATCTCGAGCAACGTTTTGTGGTCCGAAAGGCCCGACTCGACCAGGGCTCGGACGAAGCCGTCCACGTAGCCCTGAGCAAGCGCGAGCTTCGGCTGGTTTCCACCGCTCGCCTGCAGGCGGAGCGACTCCCGCAAGAGCGCGCGCAGAATGTCGTGCATTTCGGCCTTGGATTTCGCAATCGGCATCGGACGGACCTCCTGGCTCGAGGTCCTTCGATAAGGCGTCAGCGCCGATCGGGCCAAATTTGTCGATCGCTTGAAAGGCGGTAAGGACATGCTGTACCTCCCGGGCCGACCCGTGACCCAAGACAGCATTCGGACGACCAGAACCCCGGTAGTGGCGGCCGTCCTCGCGGCGCTGCCTCTCCTCGCCGGCTGCTCGAGACTGCCCGAATTCGCCGAGCCGAAGTCGAGCGCCGCCGGGGCGTACGATCCCGATTCCGGCGGCGATCTCGTGCGGTATCGCAGCCTCGAGCGCGGGGATTTCCGGCGCAAGATCCCGCCCGAGGTGACCAAGCAGGGACCCTACGAGCTCGGCGCGATGACCTGCGCGCACGTGCGCACGAACCCCGACGTGCGCATCAACATCGTGAGCACCACCGACCCGGGCGGGAAGACCCGCCACGAAGGCCGCCTGAGCAACCTGAAGTTCTTCGCGTACATGGACCGCGACTGCTCGTGGTGGAACCCCACCAACGACGACGTCCCGTACACCCTCGAGCACGAGCAGATCCATTTCGCCATCAGCGAGCTCGAAGCCCGCGGCTTGAATCAGGAAAGCCAGAAGCTCATGCGCGAGCTCCGCGTGACGGGCGACAGCAAGGAAGAGATCGTCGCGAAGGTCCAGAAGGAGCTGAACGAGCTGCTCGAGGAGCACAACGAAGAAGCGCTCGACCGAAACCGCGAATTCGACGAAGAGACCTCGGTCGGCAAGAACCCGACACGCCAGCGTGAGTGGCGGAAGACCGTCGAGCGCGAGCTCGAGGCGACCGAAGCCTGGCGCTGAGGCGCTTCGCCGGAAACGCGGCTCCGGCGAAGCACCCGCCCGCAGCTTCCGTCAGAACGGGACGCCCGACTCGCTGTTGCAGTAGACGTTCATCTTCCCGCCGACCGCCATCTCTTCGCGGCAGAGCAGGTCCGTATCGTCCGGGCAAACGCAGGTCGCAAGACAGGCGCACGTGCCGTAACCCGGGCACGCTTCGGGAAGCGGCACGCAGTACTGGCCGTCTGCGTCGAAGATGCTGCCGATGACGCAGGTCGTGCCCTCGGGGCAGTCGCACCCTCCTGGCGAGGGAACGGCGTCGGGCGCGTCATCGGGGACGTCACAGCGGGTGGCGCAACCGCCCTCCGAGACCGGCACCTCGCAGCCGTCTTGCGCGTCACCGTTGCAGTCTTCGTAGCCGGCGTCGCAGGCGTCGATGACGCATTCGCCCTCGACGCAAGCGGCCGTCGCGCCGGGGAAGTTGCAGTAGTTGCCGCAGCGGCCGCAGTTCAGCGGATCGCTTTCGACTTCCGTCTCGCAGTGGACCGCGGAGTCCGCGTCGCAGTCCGCGAAGCCGTCGTCGCAGACCGGAGGTTGACAGTCGACGAGGGTGCACTGCCACTGCCCCTCGCTGCAGGTGCAGTTGTTGCAGCCGTCATCCGCGCGCTTCGTGTCGCCTTCTTCGCAGGTCTCGCAGGCGATGTCCTGACACTGCCACTGTCCGCCGTCGCAGCGACACACGCCGCAGCCGTCGTCCGCGGGGCGTTCCTCGCCATCCCGACACGCGCAC
>DASXWF010000011.1:0-2157 GCA_036503835.1 Polyangiaceae bacterium
TGAAATAGAAACTCCGCTCGACGTGACCATCCGGCAGCCATTCGGGCGGCAGCTGTTCGGCGATCACGAACGTCGGAGCGAAGCGCGCGACGACGTCGTGTCCCAGCCGAAACTCCTCCTGCAGCCCGAGCGTCTCGAGATCGAACGTCCGGAGGAAGTCACCCGCGTAGGCGTGCCACTCGAGGAGCGGCGAGAGCTTGCTCTCGCTCGGCGGCATGCGCAGGGAGCGCACGAACGCAGGGTCCGCCGCCGGATCGAGCGGGAGGTAGCTGCCGCTCGCGGCGCGCACGCCGAGCGAGACGTCGTTCTTGGCCTGCCAGCCGAAGGAGCGCGTGACCGCGGCCAGCCATTCGCTCGTGCGAGAGCGCCACTCTCGCGCCGGCTCGCCGCGCAGGTCGGGGCGCGTGACTTCGTGGCCCCAGAGCACGCCGCTGAACCAGGCCCAGTCGGAGCGCTGCGTCGTGAGCGGCTGCACGGCGTTGAACCGCCCGCGCGAGCCCTCGACTGCCCCCGTCTCGTCGTTGAAGAGCACGGTCGCGTCGAGCGCCAGGTTGATACGGCTCCTCCACAGCCGCGGCACGCGGTACCCGCCGCCGACGGCGTAGCGCCCGTAGATCGGCTCGATCTCCAACCTCCCCAGCACGATCTGGTGCGTGCCGAGAAAGTTCAGCTCGGTGGGCGTGAACGTGAACGAGTTGAGCTCGTCGTTCGACATGCTGATGTCGAAGTCCGGGATCAGACTCCACACGTCCTTCGTGATCACGACCAGGCGAACGCTCGACGTGGATCGCCCGGCGAGCGGCACGGCAATCACGAGCGAGAGTTGGCGATGCGCTCGCAGGTTGCGTGCGCTCTCGTCCGAAAGCACCTTGCGATACGAATCGCCCTCGCGCAGCAAGAGCTCGCCGCCGATGACCCAGCGCTGCGTCCGGACGTGCAGAACGTTCAGCACGCTCGGCACCGGATCCACGGGTTCGATCGGATCGAGGCCGACCCACTCGACGCTCTCGATCCTCTTGCCCTCCGGCGTGGGATCGACGCGGGCGCCGAGGCTGCTCTCGACCCTGCGGATGACGCTGCGCTCGTAGGCGGAGTAGCCGCCGCTCAGAGAGCGGGGCGGCGCTTCGGCGCGCGCCGCCGAGCTCGTGGCCAGGCACGCGGCCAGCGCGAACACACCTCTCCCGAGAATCACCAAAGCTCCCGAAGCCGGGCAGTCTAGCGGTCGGGCCGGCGCGGCGAGTCAGGCCCGGAAAGCAGGCCTCATTTCTGGGTTGGCCCGTGGGCCGGACTCCATTCGGAGGGCTTGGTCCGGGAGCGGTGGTCAGCAGCCGGCAGGTGAGCCAAGGTGAACGGGATGAGCTTTCGGCGGCCCCTGGGCCTCGTCGCGCTGCTCTTCGGCGCGACCTGCCCCTGGCTTTTCGGAGAACGGTCGGTCGCCCGCGCGGATCCGGGTCAACCCGCGCGTGCCGTTTGCCCGAAGGAGATGGCCGCGGCGAAAGGCGTGTGCATCGATCGCTACGAAGCGCATCTTCTCCACCGCGACCTCGACGGCTCGCTGAAACCGCACCCGCCGTACGAGCGACCGCTCGACGGCCAGTTCGTCGCGCGCTCCGAGCCCAACGTCAAACCCCAGGGTTACATCAGCCGCAACGAGGCGGCGCGCGCTTGCGAGAACGCGGGCAAGCGTCTTTGCACGGTCACGGAATGGTTCGGCGCTTGCCGCGGCACGGCGCAGACGACCTACCCCTACGGCCCGAGCTACGAGAAAGGTCGCTGCAACGTCGGCAAGCCGCACCTTCTGTCGATCCTGTTCGGAAAGGATCCGAAAGCCTGGCGCTACGACGAGCACTTCAACGCGCCCGAGCTCGACCGGCGTCCCGGCTTCTTGGCCAACACCGGAGAGTACGACCGCTGTGTCGGCAACTCCGGCGTGCACGACCTGGTCGGCAACCTCCACGAGTGGGTGTCGGACCGCGTGGATCCGTCCCTGGCCGACAAGCTGCCCCTGACCGATGGAATTCGCCGCAGACTCAGGACGAACACCGGGAAAGGCATCTTCATGGGGGGCTTTTTCAGCACGACGGACCAACACGGCCAGGGCTGTAATTTCGTCACGGCGGCCCACGAGCCCGCGTATCACGACTACTCCACCGGCTT
>DASXWF010000012.1:0-2260 GCA_036503835.1 Polyangiaceae bacterium
CCCCCGTCGCCCGACGCACCGCTGGTATTTCCCCCGACGCCGCCAGTCCCCCGACCCGCCGTACCGCCCAGGGCACCTCCGCTCCCGCTTGCGCCGCCGCTCGCGCCGCCGCTCCCCGCTGTCCCGGACGTGCCACCCGCGCCGCCGGTCGCGCCGCCGGTCCCCGCGGCGCCCGCACTGCCCGCGAGTGGCGCGCTTCCCGCCGCGCCGTCGTCATCGGCCGCTGTCGTCCCGCAAGCGGCGAGCCCGAACGACACGAACAGGAGGACTTTCTCCGAAAGCCGCCCGTGCGAGCTCACGGCATCGCTTCCACGAGCGGCGGCGGCGTGAGCCGCTCCGCCTTGTACGAGCCGTTGTTCGGCGGGAACGTGATCTCCCAAACCACTTCGCCCTCGCGCGTGATCTCGAAAATGCGCGTCGAGGCGCTCGCGGAGCGTACCCCCGCCGTCACCAGAATATTGCCGTTGGCGAGCTGGTCCGTGTCACCCCAGAAGGGGGCGTACCAATCCTCTTTGTACCAGGCGTCGACCGGGAAATCGCCGGGGAATTCGAACGTTTTCGTCGCGGTCATCGTGGTCTCGTCGATCTCGTACTCGAGGATTCGCGTGTGGAAGTCCTGCCCGCCGGGACCGCCGAGACCGGCGTATCCGCCGTTGTCGTAGAGCATGAGCTTGCCGTCTGCCAGGAACTCGGGCTCGTGAGCATCGCTGAACTTCGAGTCGGGCGGGCTGAACGTGAAGTCTCCGGGGCCGAGGCTCGTCTCGTCGTAGGTCCCGCCGAGCCGCCAGAGCACCTCCCCCGACATGCGATCGATCTTGAACACGCCGACCCAGCGACAGTTGTAATAGACGACCCCGCCCGGATCGTCGAACGTGACGTGATTGCCGTGGCAGAGCTCCTCCTTCGTCCCGGAGGGCTCGACGTGGTCGAACATCGTCCAGGACCAGACGACCTGCCGTTCGGGCGTGATCTCTTCGATCCGCTGGTCGTCGATGCGCGTGCTGCCGTTCTGGGCCGACTTGTCGATCTCCCAGTTCAACACGAAATTGCCGTTCGGGCGGCGCATCGCGAAGTGCGACATCAGCTGCTGCGTGCCTTGTTGCGGCCCTTCCCAGGTCACCGCTCCGGAGAGGTCCACCAGGCGCGGCTCCTCACCGTTCGTCGGACCGACCAGCACGCCGTCGGAGAACAGCTCGGTCGAGACGTCGCCGCGCATGTCACCGGAGGTGCCGTGAACGTAGTACCAGACCACCTCGCCGCCCTGATCGAGCATGACGGCGGTCGCCGGAGCACTGAAGCTCGACGCCTGAATGTTGGTGAGGATCCAGCCGGGCTGAGTCTTCGCGGTGTCGTTCTTCGTCAGCGTCGTCGCCGGCACGTGATTCGGCAGCTGGCCCGTCATGAACGTGCCATCGCTCGTACCGGTCCCTCGTGCGTTTCCGGAGAACGCCTTGATCTGATAGTTCGTCTCCGCGTGCATGCCGATCACCAGCACGCGATGCTCGGTGACGAGCTCGTCGTCGCGAATCCGAAATTGGTACCCGCCTTCGCCGAACTGAACCTCGGAGGTCGCGGGTTCCGGCGTCGTCCACGAGACGAAACACGAGATCGTCATGTTCGGATTGCGCTCGATCGCGAGGTTCGAAAGCGCGAGCGTCTCGGAGCCGAAGCCCCCGCCGCTTCCACCGCCCGCGCCACCCGTCGAGCCCGCCGCGCCTCCGCTCCCCGCGAGAGCTCCCGCGCTGCCCGCGGTCGCGCTACCGGATGAACCGCCGGCTCCACCGGCGCCGGCCCCGGCACCGGCCGCTCCCGCAGTGGTCCCCGCGGACGTGCCGCCCCCGCCCGCGCCCGCTCCCGCTTGCCCGCCTCCTGCCGTTCCGGCGCCAGGGTTGCCGCCCTGCATCACCCCTGCAGCCCCGGCGGAACGGCCTCCTGAACCTGCCCCGCCGGCCCCGCCGCCCTCGGCCTGCTTGCCCTCCCCGCAGGCCACGCCGAGCAGCGCCAGCACCTGAACAAACCCAGATGTGGAAAGTCTCACCCCCGTGTATCGCCGGAATTACCCCATTCATATTCAAACCGATGGATTTTGTTTGGTTTTCCAGCACTAGCGGCGAAAGACATTCATCCTGGAACCGGTTGCCGATTCCCTCTCGATCCAACAGCGGCAAGTCGCCGGCCGTGGCTCAGTCTTCCCGGGTACGGATGCCCGCGCGCCGAGCGGCCCGGCGAAAGTTCGAGCGATCGAGGCCCGCTCGGCGAG
>DASXWF010000013.1:0-2944 GCA_036503835.1 Polyangiaceae bacterium
CCGTAACCTTCGAGGGTTAAGGCCTTCTTCAACGTCCCGAGGATGGACGGTTCGTCGTCGACGACCAGCACGGTCCCGCGGGGCATCGGGAAAACGTAGCGAATCCGCTCGTCGCGAGCTAGCGCCGGCCGGGGATCCGGAGAAAGGCGCCCGGTGCTAGTCTCTCCTGTTCGCGACCGACCGCCATGAGCCAGCCTGCTCCCACGGCCAGCGGAACTCTGGCCTCGACGCCACTCGCGAATCTCCTCATCTACGCGCTCGACCGCAAGCTGACGGGATCGCTCGTGTTCGAGGAGCCGAGCGGAGCGAAGCACGCCGTCTACTTCGCGCGCGGCGCGCCGGCGCTCGTCGGACTCTCGGTGGCGGTGGCGCCGCTCGGCGAGCTCGGCGTCGAAGCCGGAGTCGTTCCCCGCGAACGCCTCGAGGCCGCGCTGGCCGCGGGACGGGAGCAGAAACAAAAGCTCGGGCGCATCCTCATCGAATGGGGCTTGCTCGACGAGGCCCGGCTCGAGCTCCTGCTTCAGGACCAGATCTCGCGGCGGGTCCGGCGGCTCGCCCTTTTGCCGCGCGAGTCGGCGTACGGCTACTACGCGGGCGTCAACTTTCTCGAAAGCATGGGCGGGCCGGCCGCGCCCTGCCCGCCGCTGCCGCTGATCTGGCGCGTGCTGAAGGCCTCGGGCGATCCCGCAAAAACGCGCGAAATCGTGCAGAGGCTCGGCAACAGCGAGCTCCGCTTTCACACTGACGCGCCGCTCCGCGCCTTCGAGTTCGACGGCCCCGAGCGCGCCTTCGTCGAGGTGCTGAGCGCGAAACCGCAGCGACTCGAGGAGCTCAGGGGTCGCGGCTTGCTCGATCCGGATCACGCCGACGCGCTCGTCTGTTTGCTGGCGCTGCTGCGCCAGTTCGACACCGGCTCGGACGTGCTACCGATGGGAGCGGAGCCGCGCGCGAGTCACGTCCCGGCGATGCGCCAGTCGAGTCTGCCGCGGAGCCCCGAACCGTCGCGTCCCAGTCTCGGGCCTTCGCCCTCGCCGAGCACGCCGCCCGCGGAGGACAACGAGTTTCGGCGCGAGCTCAAGGCGCGCGCCGCGGCGACTGGACAATCGTACTACGAGCTCCTCGGCGTCGCGACGGACGCGCCGGCCCCGGCGATCGCATCCGCGTACTTCCAGCTCGCGAAAAAGTGGCACCCCGACAAAATCGGCCCCGATAATGCCGATTTGCGCGATCTCGCCGAGCGGGTGTTCGCGCGCATGAGCGAGGCGAACCAGGTGCTGGCGGATCCCGAGCGCCGTTCCCAGTACGACGAGCTGCTGAAGAGCGGCGAGGGCGCGGCCGAAGAGCAGGAGCAGGTCCAGCGCGTCGTGCGCGCAGCCACGAATTTTCAGAAGGCGCAGGTCTTGCTGAAGCGCAACAACCTGGCCGGTGCGGAGGAAGCGGCACGTGCCGCGCTCGCCGATGCGCCGGACGAGGCCGACCACATCGCGCTCGTCGCCTGGCTGGACGCCAACAAGCCCGGCGCGGATCTGGCGTCGGCGTTCCGGACCATCGACCGCGCCGCGAAGAGCGAAATGGCGAACCTTCGCATCCGCTGGTACCGCGGTCAGCTCTTGAAGCGTTTGGGGCGTGGCAACGCGGCGATGGAGGATTTCCGCTTCATCGTCGAGAAGGACCCGCGCAACGTCGACGCGCAGCGCGAGATCCGACTTCAGGAGCTGAACCGCGGCCGCAAGAGCGAGATCCCGGGAGCGACTCCGGCGCGCGGCTCGGTGCCTGCGGAGCCGCCAAAGACCGGGATTTTGGGGAAGTTCTTCAAGAAATAGCGCGCTCAATCGCGCTCGACGCGCAGCTCCATGAGCGCGCTCGTGCAGCTCGCGCAGTCGCCGGGCGCGCGGAAGCCAATCGGGATTGCTCCGATCGCCACGTTGCATTCCGTTCGTCCGGCGCCGGATTCGAGAATCACGCGCGCGCCCCGGCGCACCGCGCGCAGGACCTCGCCGAGCGCCGGCGTGCCGGGCCACGGGCACGCGTTGCGACCGCCGACGAGCGTCTCACCGAACACGACGCCGGGCCCCGCGCTGTCCACGACATCCGAAGCGCGCAGCGTGACCGTCACGTCGTCGTACAGCGTGTCCGTGACCCAGACCGTGAGCTCGCCGGAGCTCAGTGTCAGGACGCCGTTCTCGTAGAGCGGCGGCAGGGCGAGCGGTACCGGACGATCGGGCGCCAGGTGCAGCGGGCGAGCTTCGTCGGAGCTCACGAGCGAACGGGCTTCGTGCGAGAGCGTGCCGCGCGCGCCGAGGCGGATTCCAGCGAGAGTCCCGCCGCGTTGCGCGGTAGTCCAGACGAAGCTGTCCGGGCCGGTCGAGAGCGGCGCCACGCCTGGATGCGGCGGCGGAGCGAGGACGATCTCGCTCGGCTCGAAACGCGGCCGGCTCTCGACGGACGCCGCGTCCGTGTAGGTCGCCGGCCAGGCCTCGAAGCGAAAGAGCGGCGCTGGATTCGGGTTCTCGGACGCGCAGGTGAGCCACACCGTTCCGTCGCTGCCCGGAACGAGCCAGGGGCGATCCGGGAGCCTGCACGCGCCGTCCGGCACCACGACCTCGCCGGCGTCGCTGGCCTCGGGTGTGAGCCAGCGGGCTTCGAGCCCGGAGGCGCAACCGTCGTCGCAACTGGCGACCGTGAGCGCGCCGCCGCCCGCCGTCGCGGCAAAGACCCGATTCGGCGCGCCCGGCAGCGCGAGCTCCGCGAGCTTTTGCGACGCGTCCGGCGAGAACCACTCCAGCGTTCCTACCGGCGATCCGAGCAGCAAGGAGCCGCCGCCCACGAGGATTCGTCCGTCGTCGAGGCGCGTGACGACAGGTTCGAGACGCCCGACCGTGAGCGACGCGAGTCCCTGCGTTTTCGAGCTCGAGCTTTCCGGGTAGATGGCCTCGAACTGCCG
>DASXWF010000014.1:0-3168 GCA_036503835.1 Polyangiaceae bacterium
CCGGCGCGGGTTGCCATGCCGGCGAAAGGCCGGGCGGCGGCGGATACCCTGGCGGGCCCTGACCGGGAGGAGGCGGCGGATATCCGGGCGGGCTCTGTCCCGGCGGAGGCGTGAAACCCATGACACGAGAGCTTAGGACGCCTGCCGCGGTCGCGGTGAGTCCACGCGCCGGCCGGTAGGCCGCCCTGAAAGGGTTGTCTTCCGCGCCGAGAAGTGAGAATCCGCGGCGCATGTCATTGCGGGATTGTTTCGGGCCTGGTTTCGAGGTGTGCCTGGCGCTCGGGGTGCTCTCGATGGCGACAGTCGCTCGAGCGCAGGATCCGTTGGGCGTTCCGCCGAAGGACCTCGACAAAGCGGCGGCGGGCCCCGCCGCGCCGGCCGAGGCGCCCAAGATCGAGCGGGCACCCGAGGGGATGACGGCGTCGGTTTCTGCCGGCGGCCTGACCTCGAGCGGCAACTCGCGTCTGGTCGCATTCACGGCCGCGGGTGGGTTCGACCTTCGCAAGGCCGACAACGGCTTCGGCGCCTCGCTGCTCGCAAACTACGGCGAGAGCGCACCTCCCGGCGGCGACATGGTGCTCACCACCGAGAACCTGCAAGCGCGCCTGCGCTATGACCGCTACCTGCTCGACGATGCGAGCGTATTCTTGCTGCTCACCGGACGGCACGATCGCTTCCAAGGGCTCGCGTTCCGCTTCAACGTGGACCCCGGCTTCAAGTACCTGTTCGTGAATCGCCCGAACACGGCGCTCTGGGGCGAGCTCGGCTACGACTTTCAGTACGACATCCGCAACCAAGAGGGCCGCGAAGTCCGCGACGAGGCCGGCGTACTGATCGAAACCCTCGATAAGACCGCGACCGACCACTCGATCCGCGCCTACCTCGGCTTTCGACACTCCTTCAACAAGGAGGTCACGCTCTCGAACGGCATCGAATACCTGCAGAGCTTCATCGAGGCGGAGCGCTACCGCGCGAACTACGACCTGCTCTTCGCCGCCAACGTCTGGAACGGATTCGCCCTCGGCGCCGGCTTCAACGCGCGCTTCGACAACGCGCCGCTCCCCGACAAGGAAAAACTCGACACGCAGACGACCCTGAACATCGTCTACTCGTACTCGAGCGCCGCCAAGGATTGACGCCCGGCGGCGGGCCCGCCTCAGCTGTCGTAAAACATCGGATCGCGCTGCGCGAGAAACTGCTGGATCGCCTCGCGCGCGCCCGGGCCGAGGAGCACGAAGCGCAGGCCGAGCCCGGGCGGCGCGTCACTCGACTCACTGTACATCCGCGTCCAGCGCACCTCGCCGACGGCCTGGATCGGTTCTTCCACCCCGGGCAGGCGCAGCGCGAGGTCGATCACCGTGCCGACGGCACGCTCGAGGTGCGTCGCGATGAATACGCCACCTTCCGAAAGATCGGAGGTGATGCCGGCGTAGAAGTTGTGATCGCTCGAAATGTCGATTTCGATTTCGATGCGATGGCGCTTGTGTTCGCGGCGTTGACCTTCGGTGGGGGCGTCCATGCTGGTCGTCGCGACGTTCTGGGCTTGGCCTTCGCTGCTTTGCATCACGAACCCTTCTTGCTCCGAGGAGGGCTCGTGGCCCCCACAATTTCGACGAAGTCGCGTCCGAGCGCAATCCCGTTCTGATCCTCGACCTCCACGCGCACGACCCAGGGGCCTTTGCCCTTCTGAGCGGGCAAAACGCCACGCAGCCACTCGCCGCGTCGCGAGAACGTTACATCCGCCCGATCCAGACCGACCAACACCCGCGGCCGCGCTTGGATGAAATCGGGTGCGGCCTGGCCGCGTGCGTCCTCCACGCGAATCCGGATCTCGAGCGGGGCGTCCGGCCAGCGCGGAGCCTTGGGTCCGAACTCGATGCGGGCGCGGGCGTCGCGGGGCACGAGCCAGACCGGCGAATCGAGAACGCTGCCGCTCATCCGAAAGCGGACCAGGCGCGGCTCGCCGGCCAGAAGCTCGAGCTTGGGCGGAGTCGCGACGAAGAGTCGGGCGCTGCCGTACGTCATCTCCACACCCTCGACGTTCGAGAGCGCGAGGCTCGAACCGGCCGGGAAGCGGACGATGCCGGAGCCGTCGACGTATCCCCCCGCCGGCAGCGCCAGGCCAATCGCGCCCACGGGTTGCTCGGCGGGCTTGCCGCTCTCGAGTCCGGTGCGATCCACCGAGGCGACGCTCAACGTGTATTTGCCGGGGGGCATCCGCGCGAAGCCGGGAGCCAGGCGCGCCTCCCCGACTCTAGTGCGGGCGACCACGCCTCCCGACGCAGCGTCGTGGAGCTCGACCCGGTAACCGTCTGCTTCGGGAACCGGATCCCAGGCGATTTCGCCGAGCGACGCGTCAGCGCCGTGGGAAATCACGACGAAGGAGCCGCGCAGCAACGACGGCGGCGCCACCAGCGGGCGGCGCACGCCGGTGCCACCCTCGACCACTTCGACCGTTCCGGGCTCGAGGGCACGAAAGGGCTCGCCCCCCGAACCGACCGACGCGACGCCGCCGGCATTGGCGACGGCGACCTGCCGGCCTGCGACGACGCTCCCCTGCCCGCTGAAGACGAGCAGACTCGTGTTCTTCGGTGCCGCGAGGATGACCGCGCTCTTGCCGTTCCCCGGCACGTGCGCGCGCACCAGACCGGAACGAACGAGCACCGTGTAGCCGGGCACTTTCTTGTTGCCCGCGAGCACGACCGGCTGCGGAACCCCGAGCACCCTGAGCTCGGCTCCGAGCGACGCGGTCACCCTCGATCCTCCGGGCATCACCCACTCGGCGCCGTCCGAACCGACCCGGACACCGTCCGCGACGCGCTCCACGGCGCCGGTAACGAGTGTGGGACGCTGTGGGTCGCGGGGGGGGGCTTCGGGAGCCGCGCCGGAAACGAACGAGAAAGTCGCGGCGGCGAGCAGGATCGAGAGGGCGGAGAACGAGCGTAGGGTCACATCACGCTGAACGGATCGGGGGGTGCTCGAGTTGAGTGAGGGCTCGGTTCTCGAGCGAGATCCGTGCGTGAGCCTGCGACGTGTAGGTGGCGGTGCGTGCGCGAACTTGGCCCTCGCGGCGAGCGGGCGGGACGATCCCGTTCAAGGAGCCAAGCATGCCGCGCATCTCGTCCGTGTCGCACCACCGTACCCCCCGCCGCCTCGTCCGCGCCCGCT
>DASXWF010000015.1:0-6887 GCA_036503835.1 Polyangiaceae bacterium
TTTCGCCCGGTGATGTTGTGGGTCCGACATCCTGCTAAAACCGCAGCATGCTCAGGCTCTCGACGATTCTCCTCACGGTGCTTCCCGTCCTGCCGGGCATCGTGCTCACCGGCTGCGGCGACGACGATGCGGGAGGTGGTGCCGGCGCCAGCGCCGGAGCTCCGGCGGGAGAGGGCGGAGGAGGCGGCGATGACACCGGCGCCGGCAGCGGCGGCGGCGGGGCGCGCGGTGGCGCCGGCGGTGCGGCCGGTGGATCGGGCGAAGGCGGCGGCGAATCGAGCGGCGACAGCGGCGCGGCGGGCGAAGCTGGCGCGGAAGCCCGCGGCGGTGCGTCCGGAGACGGCGGAGCCGGCGGCGCTCCCGGCACGGCGTGCGAGGTGGGCCGGAGCGCACGAGCCGAGTTCGACGAGGACGGCGGCTCGCTCGAGCTCTGCGGGGCCGCGGTCACGATGCCCGCCGGCGTGCTCGACGAGCAGAGAACGGTCACGCTTTCCATCGTCGCGCTACCCGCCGGAGCGCCGGCGGCGCTCGTTCCGGGTGGCCCCGCGTTTCAGGTGGAGGTGGAGGGCGGGCTGCCCGCGACCTCGAGCGCACCGCTGTACGTGGTCGTGCCGCACGCCGAGACCAGTCGCTACGTCTATCTCTACGTTCACGCGTCCGACGCGTGGAATTACCTCGAAGCGTGCACGCGCGAAGACGAGCGCATCGGACAGGAAGCGTGGAGCGAGGGCGTTTTCGTGGCGCTCGTCGAGACGGAGGATTTCCCCGAAAGCGTGAGCGGGCTCGGCTCGGGCAGCGTCGAGGTCGTCTTCGACGGCGTCACCAGTAGCTTCGATCTCGACGCGGAAACCATCGAAACCCACGCGATCTACGACGGCACGGAGGACGCGCGATCCGTCACGCTCTCCGCGACCAAGGAGGTCGCCGACGCGCTCGAGCGGTTGCGGATCGACTTCGCCATCGACGCGGAGGGCAGCGCGACACTCGTTCAAGTCACGTACGGCTCCACCGCGGATCCGAACGGATTCTGGAGCTACCTGCCGTTTCAACCGCAAAGCGCCGAAGTGGAGCTCACTCGCGACAGCGACGGCGAGCTCGCGGGTACGGTCGGCACGCAGCTGACGCAGGGTGAAATGCTGAGCCCTTTCTCGGCGAGCTTCGACGTAACCGTCGAACGATATCGCTACCCGCCGGAGGGCTACTGCAACCTGCCCGAAGGCGACGCCGGTGAAACCCCATGATGATTCGCTTCGACAACAGCTACGCGCGCCTGCCGGAGCGCTTCTACGCGAGGGTTTCGCCGACGCCGGTGCAAAACCCTCGGGTGGTGAAGGTCAATCGCGGTCTTGCCGAGCTGCTCGGGCTGGACGCGGAGTTCTTGGAGTCACCGGCGGGCGCGCAGCTGCTCGCGGGGAACGTCGTCCCCGACGGCGCGGAGCCGATCGCGCAGGCCTATGCGGGACACCAGTTCGGGTCGTTCGTGCCGCGCCTCGGCGACGGGCGGGCCATCCTGCTCGGAGAGGTGCTCGGAGGCGACGAGCGCCGTCGTGACATTCAGCTCAAAGGCGCCGGCCGAACACCCTTCTCGCGCAGGGGCGACGGCCGCGCCGCGCTCGGGCCGGTGTTGCGCGAGTACATCGTCAGCGAGGCCATGACCGCGCTCGGCATTCCCGCGACGCGGGCGCTCGCCGCCGTGACGACGGGCGAGCCCGTGATTCGCGACGGACTCTTGCCCGGCGGCGTTCTCACCCGGGTCGCCGCGAGCCACATTCGCATCGGGACGTTCCAGTTCTTCGCGAATCTGGGCGATCGGGAAGCGCTGCGGCAGCTCACGACCTACGCTCTCGAGCGTCACTACCCGGATGCGAGCGGGACGGGCAACGACGCTCTCGCCTTGCTCGAACGGGTCAGCGCGGCGCAGGCGAGCCTCGTCGCTCGCTGGCTCGGGGTCGGCTTCGTGCACGGCGTCATGAACACGGACAACATGTCGATCTCGGGCGAGACGATCGATTTCGGTCCCTGCGCGTTCCTGGACGAGTACGACCCCAAGAAGACCTTCAGCTCCATCGACCACGGCGGCCGCTATGCGTTCGCGAATCAGCCGCGGATCGCGCTCTGGAATCTCGCGCGCCTCGCGGAAACGCTGCTCCCCCAGATCGCGGACGACACCGAGCAGGCCATCCGTCTCGCGACCCAGCACCTGGACCGCTTCGAAGCCGAGTTCGAACGCGCCTACCTCGACGTCATGCGACCCAAGCTCGGGCTCTTGCAAGCGGACGAGAACGACGCCGCGTTGATCGAGGGGCTTCTCGCGCAGCTTGCCGAGCACGCGATCGACTACACGCTGTTTTTTCGGCGGCTCGTCGCAGCCGCCGAGCCGTCCGGAGCGTCGGGCGTCCTCTCGCTGTTCGGGGGCAAGGAAGCGGCCATTCACGGCTGGCTCGAGGTGTGGCGCCGGCGGCTCGCCCTCGAACCGGACCGCGCCGCGTCGCGCGTTCCCGCCATGGAGCGCGCCAATCCCGCGCTCATCCCGCGCAATCATCGCGTCGAGGAGGCGATCCAGGCCGCGGTGAGCCACGCCGATTTCGAACCATTCGAAACCCTGGTGCAGGCCCTGGCGACGCCGCACGCGGCGCGGCCGGAGCACGCCCACCTCGCCGAGCCGCCCAGGCCCGAAGAGCGCGTGACCCAGACGTTTTGCGGGACTTGAACCGCGGCCTAGCGCCGCCGCAATGAACCGTTACCGAGAGGGGATCGGCGCTAGCGCAAGAGCTCCGCCGCCGCCCAGATCACCGGCGCCTGGCCGTGGCCGTCGCCCGTGAGGCGGGTGAGCGCCATGTACTCCGCCGCGCTCGCCTTGTACCAGGTGCCGACGCAGATATCGCTCACGTCGCCCTGGCCGTTGATCTTCGACTGCAGGCCGGTCCAGGCCTTCTCGATCACCGGAACGTAGGTGGCTGCGTCCAGAACACCGCGCCTGACGCCCGCGATCATGGCGTAGGTGAACATGGCCGTCCCGGAGCTCTCCTCCCAGTTGGCGCCGTCGTCCGGCAGGTTCAGGACCTGGTACCAGAGCCCGTTGTCGCTCTGAAACGGCAGCAGGCCTTCCATCATCTTCTTGTAGCCGTCGAGGATCGTCGCGTAGTGCATCGCGCCCGTGGGCAGGTCGCGCATCATTTCGGCCATGCCCGCGGCGAACCAGCCGTTGCCTCGGCCCCAGTGGACGCGGGCCTGCGTGACGTTGTGGAAGAAGAGCCCGTTCGTCTGCTGCGCGCCGAGGTAATCGACCATGATGGCCGACATGAAATCCAAGTACTTCTTCGCGCCTTCCGCGTCCGTCACCTTCACTGCGCGATAAGCCTGCACCTGGAGGCTCGTCATCATGAACATGTCGTCGATCGCGTCGCGCGTCTGGTTCGAGATTTGCTGATCGTCGGCGACGGCGACCCCCATGTCCCGGTACTCCACTTCACCGGTCTGGAGATAGATCTCGAGCGGAACGATGCCGAAGATGTAGCGGTCGACGTGCTTCTCTCCGCTCGTCATCGCGCTGACGAAGTTGGCCTTCAGCGGATCGAACTTGGTCACGAGCCCGTCGAGCAGAGCCTGATCGGAAGTGAGCTTCGCGACGCCCAGCGAGCCGTACCACTCGCAGGCCGTCTTGTAGCCGTCGCCCGGAAGGTTCGCGACGGAGCTGAACGCGAGTGATTGAGCTCTGAAGCGGGCCGACAGCTTCGTGCCGACGGAACGCGCGGATTCGACCAGATGCGCCAGGGGATTCGGCGGCGGCTCGATAGCGCCTTCACAGCACACCGCGGTGCCTTCGCACGTTCCCGGCTGTTCGGTTCCGCCCCAGGGTACGCACTGAGCGACACATTGAGCCGCACAGGCTTGGCCGCCTGCCGAGCCACCGCTGCCGCCCGTGCCGCCGGGTCCGGTTCCGCCCGTCGTTCCACCGGCGCCGCCGCCCGACGCTCCACTCACGGTGCCGGTGCCGGCGCTACCCGCAGCACCGCCGGTGCTTCCCCCCGATCCGGCGAGCGCGCCCGCCGTACCGGCCGTGGCCGTACCGGCGCTGCCTCCGCTCTGCATGACTTGACCACCGGTGCCCGCTTGAGGGCTTCCTCCGGTACCGGCGCTCGCGCCGCCCGTTCCCGCGCCCGTCTGACCGGCGCCGGTCCCGGACGTGCCCGCGGGCGCATCATCGTCCGAAGGACCTTCCTGTGAACAGCTGCTGAGAGGGATCGACAGCAAGCTCAGGAAAGAAATGTGGCCAAGGAGTCTGGCGTAGAGTTTCCGGTTGAAGCGGCCGTGGCTGGCTTCTTGGGCGCCCATGGTCGGTAGAGCCTTTCGCATCGGTAGCTAGTGTGATGTATCCCACAACCGGGGCGCACGCAGTAGGCCCCGAGGCCGCGATTTCCGCGCGCCAATCCCCGGTGAGTTCTCGTTTCTGGCTTCCCGGCGGAGCAAGTTGCAGCTCGATCCGAATGATCCATTGCGCTCACCCACTCGCGCGCAGAGCTCACTCACTCGCGCGCACCGGGAGATTCACGGGAAGAGGAGCGTGCTCCCCGTGGTGCGTCGTTCCTCGAGCGCTCGGTGCGCCTCGGCCGCTTCGGCGAGCGGAAAGCGTTGGCCGATGATGAGGCGGAGGACGCCGCTCTTCACGACGCTGAAGACCGCTTCGCCCGCGGTGACCAGCTCTTCGCGCGTGCCGACGTAGTCGGCGAGCTTCGGCCGGGTGATGTAGAGAGAGCCCTTCTGGGAGAGGACGAGGGGGTCGAACGGATCGGGCTTGCCCGACGCGTTGCCGAAGCTCACGAGCAGACCGCGCGGCATCAGGCAATCGAGCGAGCTGTAGAAGGTCGCCTTGCCGACGGAGTCGTAGACGACGGGCACGCCCTTGCCGCCGGTGAGCTCGCGCACGCGCGCGGGGATGTCGCTCGACGCGAGGAGGACGTGCTCGTAACCGTTGGCTCGCGCAAGCTCCGCTTTCTCCTCGGTACCGACGACGCCGATCGCGTGCACGCCGAGTGCGCCGAGCCACTGTCCCGCGATCAGACCGACGCCGCCGGCCGCGGCGTGGAAGAGCACGGTGTCGCCCGGGCAGACCACGTAGGTGCGGCGCAGGAGATATTCGACGGTGAGACCTTTCAGAAGGACGGCCGCGGCGACTCCGTCACTGACCTCGTCGGGGATCGCGAGGAGCTGATTGGCGGGGACGATGCGCGCTTCGGAGTAAGCGCCGACTCCAGCGGTTGCATAGGCGACGCGCGCACCGAGCGGAATGTCGACGCCGGGTCCGATGGCTTCCACGACACCGGCCGCCTCGACGCCCAGGCCGGACGGGAGCTCGCCGGGGTAAAGGCCGCTCCGATTGTACGTGTCGACGTAATTCACACCGATCGCCGTGTGACGGACACGCGCTTCGCCGGGCCCCGGGTCCCGAAGTTCGATGGTTTCGAAGCTCATGACTTCCGGTCCGCCGTACTGCGCAATTCGAATCGCTCGCGTCATGGGGAGAGAGCATGCCGCCGCTGTCTCTCGCCAAGCCAGCGTTTCGTGGTATTCCAAGGATTTCCGCCATGTCCGCCATCACAACTGGTTCAACCATTGACCTCCGCCCGAAGGCCGAACGCCTCAGCCCGGCCGAGCGCGCGAAGGTCCTCGAGGATCCGGGGTTTGGTCGAGTCTTCGCGGAAAACATGGTTCGGATCGTCTATCGGGACGCGGCCTGGCAGCGCGGGGAGCTCGTGCCGTATGCGCCGCTCTCGCTCGATCCGGCAGCCTCGGTGCTGCACTACGGGCAGGCGATTTTCGAGGGATTCAAGGCGTACCGGCAGCCGGACGGCGGTGTCGCGACGTTTCGGCCGGAAGCGAACGCACGCCGCTTCAATCAGTCGGCCGCGCGTCTTGCGATGCCGCTCTTGCCGGTAGAGCGTTTTCTCGAGGCTTCCGACGTGCTCGTGCGGAGCGAACGCGACTGGGTGCCGTCGGGCGTGGGGCAGAGTCTGTACATCCGACCGCTGTCGATCGCGACGGAGGCGGCGCTCGGTGTCCGGCCGGCCAAGGAGTACGTGTTTCTGATGATGGGGTCGCCGGCCGGCGCGTACTTCGCGCAGGGCGTGAAGCCGGTGACGCTGTGGCTCTGCAAGGACTACGTGCGCGCGGCGCCGGGGGGTACGGGAGAGGCGAAGTGCGCCGGCAACTATGCAGCGAGCCTGGTCGCGCAGCAGCAAGCCATCGACGCGGGCTGCCAGCAGGTGATCTGGCTGGACGCCGTGCACAAGAAGTACGTGGAAGAGATGGGGGGAATGAACCTGTTCTTCGTGTACCAATCGGGCGGTCGCACGAAGCTCGTCACCCCGCAGTTGACGGGCTCACTGCTCGCCGGGATTACGCGCGACAGCATCCTCGCGTTCGCGAAGGACCTCGGATACGACACGGAGGAGCGCCTCTACAGCGTGGACGACTGGGCCAAGGGGCTCGAGGACGGGACGCTGAGGGAGGTGTTCGCGTGCGGGACGGCCGCGGTGGTGACGCCGGTCGGGCACGTGAAGTTCGACGGCGGGTCGTGGACGATCCACGGCGGGGAGCAGGGCCCGGTATCGGCGAAAATTCGGGAGACGCTCACTTCGATTCAGTACGGGACGCATCAGGACCGGCATGGGTGGATGCGGCGGGTGATCTGAGGCGCGGGGGGATGGGGAGGGAGCACGGGCACGGGCACGGGCACGGGTATGAGGATGAGTACGGGTACGGGTTAGCGCTGGCGGCCCTTGCGGCGCTGGAGCAGGATTTCGGCGGCGGATAGGGGACGGCCGCCGGAGCGGGAGGAGGGCGGGACGGAGGTGCGGGCGGGGGTCGCCGGGCGCGGCGCGGTTGGT
>DASXWF010000016.1:0-8472 GCA_036503835.1 Polyangiaceae bacterium
CGCCCTCTCGCCGCCTCTCTCCGCTCCTCCTCAAATCGCAAGATCGCGCGAGCGCGCCGCTCGGTCGCCCCCCTCAGCAGCCGCAGTCGAGAAACGGCACGCCCAACAGCTCGTCCAGCTGCGGACCCTTCGCCGTGCGCCGGTAGAGCCAGGCGCTGTCGCTCTCTCTCGCCGAGCCGAATAGAATTTCGAGCGAGCCGTCACCGTCGAGGTCGAACGCCGAGCTCGGAGCTTGCCGCGGAGTGGTGGTGACGAAGTCGAGCGCCTGGTCGTCGCCGGGTCGCGGCGCAAACAGGGCTCCGAGACTGCCCTCGAAGTCGCCCGATGAGTACGCTCCCGGCCTCTCCGGCCATCGACCAGATTTCTTCCGCGATTTAACTAGGCGAGCACGGCACGCAGCGGCTCACCAGATCGAAACGCGTTGATCCGGTGCCAAAAACAGCGCGTCGCCCGGCTTGACGCCGAAGGCTTCGTGCCAGGCATCCATGTTGCGGACGACGCCGTTGACTCGGAACTCCGGGGGGCTGTGAGGATCGGACTTGAGCGTCATCAGCAGGTATTCGTCCCGGTACTTGGCTTGCCAGACCTGGGCCCAGGCCAAGAAGAAGCGCTGTTCGCCCGTGAAGCCGTCGATGACGGGCGCGGGCTTTCCGTTCAGTGACTTCTTGTAGGCGTGATAGGCCATGGAGAGGCCGCCCAGGTCGCCGATGTTTTCGCCCAGGGTGAGCTCGCCGTTGATCTTGTGGCCCTTGAGCGGTTCGAAGGCGCTGAACTGGGTGACCAGGGATTTCGTGCGCGCTTCGAAACGAGCGCGGTCGGCGTCCGTCCACCAGTTGCGCTGGACGCCGCGCGCGTCGGATTTCGAGCCCTGGTCGTCGAAGCCGTGGCCCATTTCGTGGCCGATCACGGCGCCGATCGCGCCGTAGTTGACGGCGGCGTCGGCGCGCGGGTCGAAGAAGGGCGGCTGCAGGATCGCGGCGGGGAAGACGATCTCGTTGAACGAGGGGTTGTAGTAGGCGTTGATCGTCTGCGGCGTCATGAACCACTCGTCCTTGTCGGTGGGCTTGCCGAGACGCGCGATTTCGTCGTCGTACCAGTACTGCTTGACCGACCGATAGTTGGCGAAGAGGTCGCCCGGAACGATGCCGATGCCGGAAAAGTCCCGCCATTTCTTGGGATGGCCGATCTTCGGGTTGAAGGTTCCGAGCTTCTCGAGCGCTTCGCGTTTGGTTTCGGGTCCCATCCAGGGCAGCGTTTCGATCCGCTCTTTGAGGGCGGCGCGCAGGTTCGCGACCAGGCTCGCCATCTGCGCCTCGGACTCCGGAGGGTAGTGGCGCTCGACGTAGAGCTTGCCGAGCGCTTCGCCGAGCGAGTCCATCGCGCCGACCAGGTTGATGCCGCGCTTCCAGCGCTCGCGCTGCTCTTGCTGGCCCGCGAGCACCTTGCCGAAGAAGGCGAAGTTCGCGTTGTCGATGGCGTCGCCGAGGAGCGGCGCGTGTCCCCGCACGGCGTGGTAGGTGAGGTAGGTCTTCCAGGTGGCGAGCGGGGTCTGGCTGACGAGCTTCGCGAGCGGTGACAGCGCGCTCGGCGTGAGGACGTTGAGCTCGGCGAGCACTTTCGGATCGATGCCCGCGCCCTTGAAATGCGAGCGCCAGGGGTAGCCCGCGACCTCGGTCTCGAGCTTCTTCAGGGTGTAGACGTTGTTGGTCTTGTCGACGTTGCGAAGCTCGGTGCGCGGCCAGTGGATCTTCGCGATCTCGGTCTCGAGCTTGACGACGGCGGACGCGGCGGCCTTGGCGTCGGCTTCCTTCATGCCCGTGAAGCCGAGCATGGTCGCGATGTGGGCTTCGTAGGCGGTGACGATCTGCTTGAAGGAGTCTTCGAGGTAAAAGGAACGATCCGGCAGGCCGAGCCCGGACTGGCCGACGTTCAACAGGTAGCGATCGGGGTTTCTGCGATCGACGTCGACGCCGGCCCCGATCGGCGAGTTCGTCTCCGCGAGCTCGGCGCGGCCGAACGCCTCCACCAGGCCCTTTTGATCCTTGATGGCGGCGATGCGATCGAGCTCGCCCTTCAAGGGCGCGATGCCTTTCGCGTTCAGCGCCGCCTTGTCGAGGTAGCTCTTGAAGTAGTCGGCGATTTTCTGCTCGATGCTGCCGGGCGCGTTCGGCCGGCTGCTGATCTCGTCGACGATCGCCTTGACCTGATCCTCCGAGCGGTACTGGAGCTTGACGAAGGCGCCGTAGCGCATCTCGTCGGGCTTCAGCTGGTAGGTCGAGAGCCAGCGGCCGTTGACGCTGCGATAGAAGTCATTGCCGGGTTTCACGGACGCGTCGCCGTTCTGGAGCTCGATGCCGAAGTTCCCGAGCTCGGGCTTCGGACCGCTCGGAGCGGCGACCGCGGGGGTTGTCGGGGCGGCGGCCGCGGCGGGCGGCGGCGTCTGGGGTGCCGTCGCCTGGCAGCTCGGGAGCACGGCGAGAACGGCCAGCACGCGGAGCGTCGGATTTCGCATGGCCGTTCCCTACCCGAAGACGCCGGACGCGTCGAATGGAGTCGAAGGCGCGAGACGCGCCCACGGACGCTACGGCTTTCTGGCTCGTCCCGAGAGCACCCAGCCGAAAGAAAGCAGCTCGATGTCGATGCGGTGCGCGCCCGCCGCCTCGAGCAGCGCGCGGAAGCTCTCGGGATCGAGTTTACTCGGGTGCAAACCGTCGCGCGAGAAGCCCTGCATGCGCGCGACGAGCTCGAGCGCGGTCGTCTCGAGCGCGATCAGGCTCTTCGAGGCGTAGTTCGGCGTGGTCAGGAACAGGTGCCCGCCGCGGCGCGTGACGCGCACGAGCTCCCGGAGCCAGGGGAGCGGGTCCGGCAGGTGCTCGATCACGTCCATCGCGACGACGAGGTCGAAGCGATCGTCCGGGTAGGGCAGCGGGGCGCCGGCTTCGACGCGGTCCGCGGCGGCCAGCGCGTCGCGGTGGAGCTGCTTCGCGAGCTCGACCGCGCGCTCGTCGATGTCGCACACCGTGATGCGCCGGCCGCGCGCGTCGAGGCTCGCGAGCTCGAGAAAGGGACCCGCGCCGATGTTCAGCACCTCGGGACCCGGACTCGCGCCGATCGCGGCCTGGAGTCCGGCGACGATCGGCCGGTGGTAGAGGCTCCACGGGAACCGCAGCTTCAGGCGGTGATTCGCGAAGTAGTCGACGGATTCGCTCATGACGCCTTCAGAGCGGGCGCCGCGCGCGCACGAGAAACTCGGCCGTCGGTGCCTCGCCGCCCGCGATCACCAGGCGCTCGACGAGGGCGTGGATCGGCCGCGAGGCAAGCCCGCGCAGGCGGGGGAAATTCGTCCAGCGCGTCGTGAGGTGTTTGTTCAGCCAGCCGGCGAGCGACGGCAAGAGCAGCGCTTCGAAAGCCACGGTCGTGCCCGTCGAGAGCACCGGCTCGACCGACACCACTTCGAGCCCCGTCCCGGCGACGACTTCGCGCCAGCCGGCTTCGTCGTACAGGTGGTGGTGTTTGAAGAACGAGTCGATCGAAGAGCGCAAGAGCTCGGCGAGCGAGTCGAGTCCGGCGTTCTTCAGGCTGCGATACGAGAGGAAATGGCGGGCCCAATCGCGGTTCGGCACGAACAGGAACGCTTCGCCGCCCGGCCGCAGGCTCTTCAAGATGTTGGCGAGCGCGAGGTCGATGCGCGGCACGTGTTCGAGCGAGCAATTCGCGATGCAGGTCGCGAAGAACGAGTCCGGCAGCGCCGCCCGCGTCACGTCGCCGAGGATGACCTGCGCGTACGCGCCGCTCGAAGCGGCCCAACGGCCCTCCTTCGCGTCGATGTCGATGCCCCAGATGTCGGCGTCTTCGAAGGCGATGCGCGCGAAGAGGCCGTCACCGCAACCCACGTCCAGGATCGGGCTCGGGCAGGCGAAGCGCCGGAGCGAGGCCAGGCGCGCGCATTCCTTCACGCACAGCGCCGCCGGTGTGTGCGGGAAGTAGCGCTGGAAGTCGCGCAGCGTGAGCTCGCGGTCGCTCATCGGGGCGCGCTCCCCACGGGCTTCGGCCCGCCGAAAACGCCGCGCACCACGAGCCAGGCCACGACCTCGACGACGAGCGACGCCGCGCGCGAAATCAACGCGGCGCCGAGCGCAGAGGCCGCTCCGATCGAGGGCCCGAGCCCGGCGAGCAGCACGGCCTCGCGCACGCCGAGACCGGCCGGCGCGGCGAGCACCACGAAGCCCGCCACCGAGGCGATCACGTAAAAGCCCATGGCGGTCACGGCGGCGGACCCATTAGCCCCGAGCGCCACGCTCATCAAGTAGCCGTGCCCCGCGACGAGCGCCCAGTACGCGAACTGCACCAGCGGCAGGCCCAACGGGACGATGGGACCTTCCCCGTCGGGCGCGAGCAGCTTGCGCACGCGCGCCGGATACCGCGAGCGGTCCACGACCAGCAAGCCCAGGAGACCGAGCGCCGCGCCCGCGAAGAGCGGCACGGACAGGCGGCCGAAGAGCCCGCCGAGCCCGGCGCTCGGTGCCGTCCCCGCGAGCAGGGCGAAGCCGAGCATCGCGCCGGTCGCGGTCCACGACAGCATTTCGACGAGCACGGAAATCCCGACCAGCGAGGGCGGGAGCGAGAGACGCGGCGCCCCTTCCATGCGCACGAGCGGCAGACCGACCTTGCCCGGCGTGTACCGCGCGAGCTGCGACGCGAGGTAGAGCGAGAGCGCCGGACCTCGGGGCACGCGGCGTCCCGCCATGCGCTCCACCAGGGCAATCCAGGCGAAGCCTTGCACGATGCACGAAAGCAAGAGCGGCACGCACGCCACCACCGCCGCACCGGGAGCGAGCTCGACCTTGCTGTCGCCCCAGCGGAGCGCGAGATCGCGCGCCGCGACGATCACGAACGCCACCGCGGCGACCCGCAAAAGCGGGCGCGCCCAGCGCTTCAGGCGCCCCGCTTCGGACAGCGCTTCGTTCCCGGTCGCCCCGGGATCGGGGCCGGCCATCAGAGCTCCCAGTCTTGGATCAGCTGCGCGTTGCCGGCCGTGGAGTGGCCCTTCTTCATCAGCGCGAAGTCACCGACGCGCCGGAGGACGCCGTACTGGCCGGTTTCGAGCGCCTCCTTCAGCGTCGGACGCGTCTTCGACAACTTGAGCTCGCGCGCGGACGCGAGGATGTATTCCCCGGTCTGAGGGCCGTTGCGCATCGTGAAGATCGAGAGGCGCGAAGACACGTGGGGGCCGCACTTCTCCGTCGCGGCGACCGGAGCGTCCTTGGGGATGTCCTTGATGATTTCGAGCAGCTCGGCGTAGCGCGCGCGCTCGGCGTCCGAGTAGGTGAATTCGATCTTGCTGAAGCCGGCCTTGAAGCTGCCCTCGCGGCGCGGGAACGCACCGTAGTTGTAGGAGAGCACGAGCGAGGCCGCCGCCACGGTGGCGAGCGCGGCGCGAGCGCGCGCGGGCCCGTCTGCGCCCGTGTCCCGAATCGACTTCAACGCGAGCACCGCGGCCATGAACAGGTACGGCGCCCAGTGCATGATGTAATGAAACGAGAACGTCGTCGGAGGGTCGTAGTTCGTGACGAGCAGCGTCAAGAGCGCGCCCGGGATCAGCGCCGCCCACAGGTACCAGCGCCGCACCGGCAGGAAGGCGAGCGGCACGAACAGGTGCATCACGTACTCGAGCTTCTTGGCGACGATGACCTTCGAGAGCAGGAACGTCGGGTTCGTGATCATGGTCTTGATCACGCTGCGGAACCCCTTCTCCCCGTCCGCCCAGATGTCCTTGTACATGTTCGGGAACCACCAGCTCCCGGCTTGCTCCATCACGTAGAAGCGCAAGAGCAGGAAGTACGCGGTGGACACGCCCGCGATCACGAGACCGGGCAGCGGCCGGTAGCCGGTGAGCAGCAGGAAGCCGCCCAGAACGGCCAGGCCTACCGCGATGTCCTCGCGCATGGCGAGCGCGATCACGAGGGCAACGGCCAGGATGCGGTAGCGCTTGGCGTCCGCGGCCCACGCGATCGTGAACACGAAGAACGACGTGAGCGGAACCGCCTGGAATTCCGAGAAGCTCGCGCCGTGGAGCGGGTAGTACGCGAGGTAGGCGAGCACGATCACGAGCGCCATCACCTCGGACAGGTGCCGGCGCGCGAAGGCGAAGAGCGGCACCGCGCCGAAGCCCACGAACAGCGACTGGATGACCAGCAGCGTCTCCGGCCGCGGGAAGAGCGCGTAGATCGGCAAAAATACGTAGGCGCCGAACTTCGCGTGGTTCGCGAGGTAGCGCGGCGGATCCTTCGGGAAGACGACCGGGCTCTCCAGGAAGTGGCCGTGCAGCCCACCGAACAACAGGTTGTTGTTGATCGAAAGGTCGTAGTTGCCCGTGCGGAGCTTGTAGTGCCAGCGGATGGTGAAGAAGATGAAGAAGGCCGCGTACGCGGCGGCCGCGGCGATCACGACGGCCGGCGCACCCCAACGCCTGACCGGCGGCGGGATCTGCCCGCGAGCTTCGTCGAAGTATGCCCGCACGGCGTCGGGCACGTTCTTGAGTGCGCGCACGACGAGCTGCTCGAAAACGAGCAGGACCAGGATCAACGTCGGCAAAATGACGTCGTAACGCCCGACCCAGGCCTTGGCGCGAAAGAAGACCGGCGCCAGCGGGAGGAGCAGGAGCGGCGAGAGGAACCAGAGCCAGCGCTCGAGCGACTCGATTTCGAGGCCAGCGCGGCGCCGCCAGGCGATCAGCCCGGCCGAACCGAGTCCACCGAGGCCCATGCCGAGGACCAGCACCCGAATCAGTCGGTCCCGGCGTCCGGGCTCGAGCGTGTTCTCGAGCAGGAACTCGTCGAGCCATGGCGCGCGAAACGCGAGCTGCGTCCAGGTGGCGAGGGCGCCGCCGAGCAGCACCGCGAGCAAGAGAATGCGCGAACCGTGCGTGAGGAGCGCGTCCCGCTCGGCGGGATCGAGGTCCGAGAAACGCTTCTTCTTCGCACCCGCGCCGGAGGATTGCGGGATCGGTGCGGGAGCAGGCTGCTCCAGCGTCGGCTCGGGGGCTGGGCCAGGGTCGACAGGCGCTTCCGACGAGGGCGTCGCGGAAGGCAGTGCGGCTGAACCGTCGACCGACGCCACAGGCGAAGCACCGACCTCCGAGGAGGGCGCGTCCGCGGGCGGCGCTTCGGGCGCGGCATTCGGGTTGGCCTCGTTCGGCTTCCCGTCGGGCCGTGTCCCGGCCACCGGAGAACCACTCATGACCGCCCATCTACATCAAAGCCGGCCGGCGGGCGAACGAGCCACCAGAAGACGCCTCGGGCCTGTCGTGCTACGTCATGGACATGCGTTGGGCGGCGGTGGCGTCCTTGGTCTTGGCAACTGCTTTCGCGTGCGGTGGGCGGTCGAACATCGTCGATGACCGGCAGTTCGAGGAGTTCGGCGGCGAAGCCGGCGAAGGCGACGGGACCGGCGGTCGCACTGGGGGCAAGGGCGGCCGGGGCGGCTCCAGCAGCGGTCGCGGCGGTGGCGACTCGGGCGGCACGGGTGCGACCGGCGGGTTCGGCGCGCTCGGTGGGTTCGGCGCGCTCGGTGGGTTCGGCGCCATCGGCGGGACTCCCATCGGCGGCTTCGGCGCCATCGGCGGGACTCCCATCGGCGGCTTCGGCGCCATTGGTGGCTTCGGCGCCATCGGCGGCTTCGGCGCCATCGGCGGGACTCCCATCGGCGGCTTCGGCGGCTTCGGCGCTATCGGCGGCAAGGGCGGGTTCGGCGGCGTCGGCGGCATTGCTGGTAGCAGCGGCAAGGGTGGTAACGCCGGGTTCGCCGGCAATCTGCCGAGCGAGTGCATCGAATGTCTCACGAGCCCCGCGTGCCCCGAGGCCCAGGCGTGCTTCGAGCAGCCACAGTGCGTCCCGGGGATCCTGTGCGGCATCTCCCTCTGCGCGAACGACCTCAATTGCTGGATTGGCTGCTTCAACGGCGACGTGACCCTCGCCGTTCTGGCGCTCCAGGCAGGCATTTGCCTGGCCCAGGAGTGCTCGGTCGCCTGCCAGCTGCCGTCGGGCTAGCCTAGAGGAATGCGCGGTTTCGATCCGCGGTTCGCCGTCGCCGTACTGCTTTTGTCGGGCGCGGCCGGAGCGCAGTTCAATCCGCAAGGCCGGGGGAAGAAACCGAAGCCCGCGGCCGGCGCCAAACCTCAGAGCGCGGCACCGAAACCGCGCGCGGCGAGCCCCGCGCCCGCGACGGAAGCCCGCGAGCCCCGCGAGACCGCGAAGAAGCCAGCCACCGACGCGCTGATTCAGCGCTACCTCGGCGCGGCGCTCGCCCAGCCTGGGGCGGAGTTCCCGATCCAGCGCCTGCTCGAGCTCTACCGGGAGCGTGACGGCAAGCCCGATGCGCTGATCGCCGAGCTCGAGCGCCGCGCGGGCGCGAACGGCCCCGAGCGCTACGCGGCATTGCTCGCGCTCGCCGGGGTGGAACGGCTCGAAGGCA
>DASXWF010000017.1:0-1960 GCA_036503835.1 Polyangiaceae bacterium
TGCCGAACGCGGCGCCGATGACGACGCCGACCGCCAAGTCGACGACGTTGCCCTTGAACGCGAACTTTTTGAAGTCCTCGATGAACGCCATCGCTGTCTCCTGACGCTGCGGCAACCGAGCCGTCCGCGGACCTTAGTGCAGCGAGGGTGAGATGGGATCAGGTTTGACGAGCGCTCTGCAGCCGGGACGCGATTTCGCGTCGAATGAGGCTCCGAGCCGGCGCGCGCCGAGAAAGTTGGCCCGGCGTCCGAGGGACCGGCACCCTCGCCGCATGCAACGCTGCTGTGAGGTGTGCGAGGGTTTTCGTCCGCGTGCCGAGCTCGCGCAGGGGCAAAAGCTGGTCGAGCTCCACTTCGAAACACAAAGTGTCGTGCTCTGTGTCGGCCACGCGCGCATCGCCCAGAACTCGGGGATCGCTTCGTTCGAGGCGCTGCGAGCGTTCTACGGGCGCGGCCGGCGCTCGTTCGTCGGACGGCGGTCGCGGGCGAACAGCGCGGCGCACCCCGAACGGCGTCGAAGCGGCGGGCGGCGCGCCGCCGACGTCCAGCGCTGACGAGGTTCCCGACGTCTTGACGGGTCGTGACGTGTGTCATGACGTCACGCGGCTCGAAGGTCGCGCGAGGCACTCGTGTGCGCGAGCCGCGAATCGAAATGAGGAATGTTGTCCCAGGCTGGAACCTCTGGAGACCCGCTCACTCGAGTGAATTGAACAGCGCATTTTCCGTCCACGGCCGAGCGCTCGGCAGGGGACAGAACGCGCCATCAACGAACCGAGAGCAATAATGACCTATTCGAATGCGAGTCGATCGGAACGAGGATCGAACGGGCGCCGCACGAGCGCGCGCTCCCACTTCGCCGTGGCAGTCCTCGGCGCTCTGTCACTCGCGGTCGCCTCCGGCGGCTGCAGCGACGACGATGACGCGGACGACTCGGGCTCAACCGGCGCCAGCGGCGGGCGCGGGGGCTCGAGCTCAGCCGGCAAGTCGAGCAAGGCAGGGACGTCCGGTAAGGCGGGGACGTCAGGCAGCGGCGGGAGCAGCGCCGGGAAGTCGGGCAAGGCCGGCTCGGGTGGCAAGGCCGGAGGCAGCGGCGGGGATGCAGGAAGCGGCGGAGATACCGGTGAAGCGGGTGCGGGAGCCGCGCCGCCCGAAGGTGGCGCGGGAGCCGGTGGCAACGCCGGCACGTCGGGTACCAGCGGAACCGCGGGTACCGGCGGCATGAACAACATCATCGATCCGGACGCCTTCGACGGACAGGAGGTGTTCCGCTACGAAACCTTCGGCGACGAACAGCTCTGGACCGGAACCCTGCGCCTGAACGAAGCGATTCAGGCCGCGCTCGACCCGACCACGGCGCTCACGCTCGGGCTCAAGGTCGACGCCGAAGTGCTGCCCGACGGCATCCTGGAGACGGTCGATCTCACGGATCCTGCCACGACGCTCGCGCTGATCGGGCTCGACGCCGTGGTGGGAGTGAAAGGCACGGTCGACAGCGCCGGGAACCTGACGAGCGTCGGCATCACCTGCGCGCTCTGTCACTCGGACGTCGACGACTCGGTCATGGAGGGCATCGGCACGCGCATCGACGGCGCGGCGAACCGCGACCTCGACGTCGGAGCGATCATCGCGCTCTCGCCGGGCCTGGCCGGGATGGACGAGGTGCTCGCGGTCTACAACAGCTGGGGCCCCGGCTTCTACGACGCGCGCTACAACCAGGACGGCATCAACGAGCCCGTCGTGATCCCCCCCATCTACGGCCTCGGCGACGTCGAGCTCGAGACGTACACGGGCGACGGGCCGATCTCGTACTGGAACTCGTACGTGGCGGTCACGCAGATGGGCGGGCAGGGTCAGTTCTTCGATCCGCGCATCGACGTGGCGGTCGTGTGGGAAAACGACCTCGTCACGCCCAAGCTGCCTTCACTCTACGAGTACCAAGCGTCGCTCGAACCGCCCCCGG
>DASXWF010000018.1:0-1567 GCA_036503835.1 Polyangiaceae bacterium
TCGCGTCGTTCAGGTTCCGGTCGTCGCGAACCCGGCCGCCGCCGAAGTCGGTTTCGATGGCGCCCGGAGCGAGCACGTTGACCGAAATCTTCCGGCCCCCGAGCTCCTGCGCCAGGTAGCGCGTGAGCACCTCCACCCCACCCTTCATCGCGGCGTACGCGGCGTAGCCCGGGTAGGTGAAGCGCGCGAGCCCGCTCGAGACGTTGATGATGCGTCCTCCGTCCTCCATCAACGGGAGGAGCGCCTGGGTGAGAAAGAACGTGCCCTTCAGGTGCACCGCGAGAAGCTCGTCGAACTGCGACTCCGTGGTCTCGACGAACGGCGCGTACACGCCCATGCCCGCGTTGTTGACGAGAAAGTCGAAGCGATCGCGGCCGAACTCGCGCGGCAGCTCGGCGCGGAGCGCGCCGGCAAACGCGGGGAAGCGCTTGCTGTCGGCGACGTCGAGCGGGAGCACCAGAACTCTGCGTCCCTTGCGCGCGATCTCGCCGGCGACCTGGCGCGCTTCCTGCTCTCCCGAGCGGTAGGTGAGGACGACGTCGACCCCGCGCTCGGCGAGGTGAAGCGCCATGCTCTTGCCGAGGCCGCGGCTCGAGCCGGTGACGAGCGCAATCGGATTCTTGCTGGAAGGGGTCATGAAATGGGTCCTTTCGAGGTCGGACCTGCACGGTCCTGACGATCACGAACCTAGAGATCGGCGCCCGCTTGAAAAAGCCGGCGCGAACGGACACACTGTTTCGGAAATCGAAACAATCTGGGAAGCCATGGACTTCGAGACTCTGCGCGCATTTCTCAAGGTGGCCGAGCTCGGCAGCTTCACGCGGGCGGGCGAGCACCTCGGGCTCTCCAAGACGCGCGTGTCCGTGCGCGTGCAGGAGCTCGAAGCCGAGCTCGGTAGCCGGCTCCTGCAACGCTCGACGCGCGCCGTGCGCCTGACGACCGACGGTCAGGAGTTTCTCGTGCGCGCGCGGCGCCTCGTGATCGACGCCGAAGAGCTGACCGGCATGTTCCAGGCGCCGAGCGCCCTGCGCGGCGAGCTCCGCGTGGATCTCCCCGTGAACTTCGCGCGCACGCTGTTCATCCCGCGGCTGCCCGAGTTCCTGGCGGCGCATCCACAGCTCCAGGTGTCGCTCAGCGCGACGGATCGGCGCGTCGACGTGCTGCGCGAAGGTTTCGATTGCGTGCTGCGCGTCGGCGCGCTCGGCGACTCGAGCCTGATCGCGCGGCGGCTCGGCGTATTGCCGATGGTCAACTGCGCGAGCCCGGGCTACCTCGTGAAGTACGGCACGCCGCGCGCGCTCACCGATCTAGAGCGGCACGTGGTCATCGGATACGCGCAGACGCTGGGCGCCGAAGCGCCCGGCTTCGAGTACCGGGACGGCGCCGAGTACCGAGATCTTCCGATGAAAAGCCTGCTCACCGTGAACAGCGCGGACGCGTATCACGCGGCGTGTATCGCCGGTCTCGGCATCATCCAGGTGCCGCGCATCGGCATGCGCCCGCACCTCGCGTCGGGCGCGCTCGTGGAAATCCTGCCGGATCTCGTGGCGAGTCCGCTGCCCGTTTC
>DASXWF010000019.1:0-6253 GCA_036503835.1 Polyangiaceae bacterium
CGGGCCCGCAACGGGAGACTCGAAAGGACGAGGTTTGTCGGAGCTCTGCCGACACCTTCGTGCAACCCACCAACAAATCCGCTGGCGGGCCCTGGCGTCTGCTTGGCGTCCTGGCGGCAAAAAGAAAGCTATCAATCCACGACTGACCCCACCCGACTCGTGACGAGGCCAAGCCAGGCCGGACGGCCAGACTCTCGTGTGAATCGAATGTGGGTGAGGCGGCGTGCATCGAAAGGGTGTGTCATTCCGGATCGCGACAGGTCGCTGCGTGTGTTTCGGCGAGTTCCTGTCGCATTTTCGCGACGTTGACACCGCTTGGGGTGGTTTCTATACTCCCGTTCGCTCCCGAAGTGACAGAGGGCAAAGGCCATGACAATGGGCGGAAAAGTTCTTGGTCTGACGGTAATACTGGCGATTTCCAGCGCGCTGGGCGTCGCATTCGCTCAGGGCACGACGGAGCCGACCGCGCCGGCGGCGACCGAGCCGGAGCCTGCGGCTATGTCGCCGCAGCAGATGGTGGTTTCGGCGAAGTCGTTTCTGCCCGCCATGGATCGCAGCGCGACCGCCGTGCGACGCCAGCTCACTCGCGCGCGCGAGCAGAAAGACGTCGTGAAGGCACTTTGCCTCAACGACAAGCTCAATCAAATCGATCTTGCGATTCGCACTGCCACGGATCGAGTCGGCGGTCTCGAGGCCGCAGCGAACGCGAACGACGTCGAGCGCTCGCGCCATCAGTACACGGTGATCCTCGTGCTGCGCGATCGCGTGAACACGCTCGGCAGTGAGTCGAACCAGTGCATCGGAGAAGAGACCGGTTTCGTCGGTGAATCTGCCGTCACTGTAGAGATCGAGGGTGTTCCCGACGTCGATCCCTCCGAGTTTCCGAATCCGCCGGTGGTGAGCGATCCCCCGATCACGAGTGTTCCCGGCCCGGTCAGCGCCAGCATGCCCGAAATGTGATTTCCGCCGAACCAGAGTTTTTCTTACTTCAACGGCAGATTCGCTACTAGGGTACGAGAGCAAGGAGCATGAACGGTCGCTTCAGCGTCGCGGCGTCACTCGCCATCCTCTCGTTTGCCGGCAACGCTGCCGCTCAGCAGGCTTGGCTTTCGGATCGCCGCTACGGCGAAGGCATCGGCATCAAGACCGGTAACTTCGAGCTCCATCCGAGCCTCGCGGCCGAGTTCGGCTACGACAGCAACTACTATCAGCGAGCCGAGGGTGAGTTCGGCGGCGTGATCGACGCCTGGCGTTTGCGCATCACGCCCTCCATCTCGCTCTCGACGCTGAGCTCGCGCCGCGCCGGAAGCGAAGCCGTGGGCGCGCCGCCGATGCTCACCTTCGATGCGAACGCCTTCTTCGCGTACAGCGAGATTTTCGGCGAGGGCATCGAGCCCCCGCGCAGCTTCAACGCCGGCGCGGGCGCCAACGCGGAGATCGCACCGCAGCGGCCGTTCGGCGGCGATCTGAACGTCAACTACCTCCGCAGCGGCGAGCCGAGCAACCTCCCCGGCGCCGATCAGGCGTTCGATCGCAGCACCACGGACGCGGGCGTCGGCGTTTCGTGGCGACCGGGCGGCGGCCTCCTGGATTGGAGGCTCGGCTACGCCTTCCAATACAACCAGTTCGAGGAAAACGCGTACGACGAGCTCAACAACTTCCAGCACAGCATCGAGACGCGCGGTCGCTGGCGGTTCTTGCCGCGCACCGCGCTCCGTTACGACGCCAAGTACACGATGATTCGCTATCAGGTGAACGAAATTCAGCCTGACGGCGAGTACGTGGAGGCGCGCGTCGGCCTGGCGGGCCTGTTGACGAGCCAGCTCGCGTTTCTGGCCATGGTCGGCTGGACCGCGAGCTTCTACGAGGGCCCGGCCTCAGCCTTCGCGCAGAACTACGACGACTTCGTCGGTCACGGCGAAATCAAATGGTTCACGAACCCTGCCTCTGAGCCGGACAGCGTCACGACGGGGCTTTCGTCGATTGCGGCCGGTTACCTGCACGATTTCTCGAACAGCTACCTCGGCTCGTTTTACAAGCGTGATCGCGGGTACCTGAACGCGAACTACTTCCTGGGCGGCGTGTTCCTCACCTCGCTCGAGGTCGGGTTTGCCCGGCTCAACTTTCCGACTATCAGCGACGAGGTGGGCTCCTTCGCACAGAACCGCATCGACGCGGAGCTCTTCGCCGAGTACCGCTTGAGCGACACCTTCGGCGTCAACCTGAGCTTGCTGTACGACCAGGCGTTCCGCCCGACCGGCGACGCGGCCGACGGCATCCTCGTCAGTGGTGACCCGGACAATCCCGACGACGATCCGCCAGTATACGACGATCTGCGTTACTCGCGCTTCCAGGCCCTCCTCGGCCTGCGTATGTTCTGGTGAGCAGCGTGAGCGTACGCGCCCGGGCGGGGAATCGCTTCCTGCCGCGGCGGGGGATCATCCGGCTCGGCCTGCTCGGGCTGCTTCAGATCGAGCTCGCCGCGGGGATCGCGGGCTGCTCGTCCGGCGTCTCGAACGCGCGCGTGCGGCTGCCGCCGCCGTCCGAGAAAACGACGGTGGGCGCGGGCGACATCGTCACGATTCAGATCGTCGGGGAGAAGGACCTGCCCCAGGAGTACGAGGTCGCTTCGGACGGCACGGTGATGATCCCCTACATTCAGACCGTCACCGTCGCCGGGCTCGAGCCGCGGGACATCGCCGCGATCGTCCGGCAGAAGCTGATCGACAAGAAGATCCTCGTCGATCCGACGGTGGTCGTGCAGGTGAAGGAGTACCACAGCCGCACGGTGATCATGCTCGGTCAGGTGGCGAAGCCGGGCAGCTTCCCGCTCACGCCGGGTCTCACCCTGATGCAGGCGATATCCCTCGCGGGAGGTCTCACCTCCATCGCCGACGACGACAAGGTCACGCTGACGCGCAAGGTGTCGAACACCGCGACCCGCACGGTACGGGTGAGCGTCGACGCGATCACCGACGGCAAGGAGGCGGACATTCCGCTCCAGGCCGGGGATCGCGTCTACGTGTATCAACGACTCTTCTGAGCGGCGGTGCTCCGGGGCGGGTCGCGGACTTCACGGAAAAACGTGGCGAGCCGCGAGCACGGCGCGAAAGGCGGGCGCGGTCACGCCGAGCGTCGTTTCGCGCGCCGTGCCGGGCTCGGCCGCGTACGAGAGCGGAAGGCCGGAGCCGGCTCCGGCGAACAGCGAAAACGCGCCGCCGGGCGCGGGTGAGAAGCGGACGCTGCCCAACCACTCCGCAGGCAGGTCGAGCGTTTCTTCGGCTGCGCCGGGCGGTGGACTCGCGAGACGCGGGCGCAGCGAGGCCTCGACGCCCACGCCGAGCTCGGGGGCCCGGAGAAGCTCGAACGCCGCGCCGACGGCGAACACGGCTTCGCTGCCCTCCCGCACGCTGCCGAAGTTGACGGCCTCGCGAAATCGCAGGCTGAAGTCGGCGCCCAGGGTGAAGCGCGCGAGGCGCAGCTCGGCGCCGGCGCCGGGGGCCAGCGTCGGGCTCGCGTAACCGGCGAGCGCAGACGAGGCGCCGATGGGCAGCGCGAGCACCAGGCGCGTTCCGAGTGCGAGCGGCGCGTCCGGCGCGCGCCCGAGCAAGGTCGCGGAAAATTCCAGGCGTGGGTCGCGCAGCGTGGTGGGCGTGAGGTCAGAGCCGTGCTGCGCGGTGACGCCCTCGGTGCCGGTGCCGTTCTGGTACGGGACGATCGGCACGACGAGCCCCGCGTCGAGGCCGTGCCCGAGACCGTAGCGGGCGCCGAGGGTGAGCGTGCTCGTGTTTTCGACCACGGGGATCTCGCGCCCGTCGGGATCCGGCGAGGGCGCGACGAGCACGACGGGCCGGTGCGAGTAGCTCGCTCCGAAAGACGTCGAGAGCGCGCCGGCCGAGAGCGAGCGTGGGGAAGGCAGACCCGCGAAGCGACTCGGCGTCGTGGGCAGCCAGAGCGGATCCGCGTCGAAGCAGGGCGAGACGCGGACCTCGCCCGCGCACGCGGCGGGCTCGGCGCGGGCGGCGCCGCTCGCGAAGAGCGTCACCGCGGCGAGCAGGCGCGCGCGCGGGAGGAGCATGGCGAGAGCCTATCAAGCTCCGCGATTTTCCGGGGTGGCGGGCCCCGGAGCCCCGCGATATAGCGTCGCGGCCCCTTGTCCGACCGCGCCGAGGAACCGAGCCGCCTGATCGAGAACCTCGCGGGGCGAGGCGTCTCGCTCGAGCTAAGCTCGCTCGATCTGTGCTTCGTCGCCGCGCTGCGGCTGAGGTCGCGCGCCGGGCAGCTCACCTCGTTCTCGGAGCAGGAGCTCGGGGACGTGTTTCGCGACGTGTGCGCGCTGACCCAGCCGAGCGCGTCCGGCGTCGCGCGCCGGGCCACGGCGGCGATCCAGCGGCTCCGCGACCAGCGTCTGCTCTCGCGGGTCGACGGCGCGGGCGTGGTCCGCAGCGGTGCCTACGCGCTCACCCGGCTGGCCACGTCCATCGTCGACTTCTACCTCGAGGAAGAGGCGCTCACCGGCGACAGCTTGACGCTGCTCATGCGGACGCTCCACGCCGGGCTCGTCGAGCTCCGGGAGCAGGGGCGATCGGCCGGCAGCGAACGCGAGTTCTCGGATCGCGTGGCGGGGCCGCTGCGGGTGACGATCCGGGATCTGGTGGACGGCATCGAGCGCCGGCAGCGCGGGCTCGACCTCTCGCAGGAGCGGTTTCAGCAAGAGATCGGCCAGCTCCTGTCCGCCGACTGGTTCGACGCGGTCGCCCGCTGCCAGGATCTGCTCGAATCGACGACGAGCACGCTGCGGGAGCTCAACGAGGTGCTGCTGCGCGATTCGCACGGTCTCATCACGCTGCTCGAGGACATTCGCGAGCTCGCGCAGGAGCGCGGCGCCGCCGAAGCGGACCTGGCGTGCCACCGGCTCTCGGAGCAGCTCGACCGCATCGGGGCCTGGGGAGCCGCGCGCCAGCAGGCGTGGTCCGAGTACTACCAGTACGTGCACCGCTACCTGCGCGACGTGGTGCGCCTCGATCCGACCCGAGCGCTCACGGAACGGCTGCGCGCCGAGCTCGGCGGGCGTGCTGGACGCTCGTACTCGCTCGTGATCGCCGCACAGCCGCCGATCACGGTGCCGCGCGACATCGTCGTGGAGAGCGAAAGAAAGCCACTCGAGCGGCCGCGCACGGAGCGGGAGCCGCCGCTCGTCGAGGGCGTTCCCGACGAGCGCGATCGAGCGGTGGAGGAGCAGGTGCGCGCGGTGCTCGACCAGGGCGCGCGCACGCTGTCGAGCGTGACGCAGGCGGTCGTCGAAACGCTGCCGGAGGGCGAACGCTTCGCCGCGGCGGGACGTGTGGCGGAGGTCGCGGCGCGACTTTCGCACGCCGAGAGCGCGCGCGAGCGACCGTGGGCGCAGGCGGACCAAGGGCTGTGGGTCGAGGAATGGTCGCTCGAGCCCGGCCGGAGAGAGACATGACGGCAAGCAAGTTTCTGTCGCTGGGCGACGCCGTGGGCCACGACACCTTTCCGGACGTGGATCTCGCGCTGCGGCGTGGCCGGCACGTCGATCGTAACGACGCGGAATGGTTCGGTTTTCTCGCGGATGCCGCCGACGTGCTCGAGCCGTTCTACCGCCGTTTCGGCGCCGAGCTCGTGTACCGCAGCGACGGCTACTACTACCTCCTGCCCACGGGCGACCGGCTCGCCAAGCGCCAGCTCGGCCTGGCGGAGATGCTCGTGGGACAAGCGCTCACGCTGCTGTACCTGGATCCGGCGAACGTCGAACAGGGCGGGAGAGTGACGCGCGAGCAGGTGCTCGCGCACCTGGCAACGGTGATGGGCACGGACGCCCTCGTGCGTGCGCTGAACCCGAAGCGGCGCCGCTACGACGAGCGGGTCGCCCAGGAGACAGTGCGTGCGCGCGTCGCGGACGCTCTGCGGCGCCTCGCGGCGCTCGGCTTCGTGGAAGCGCTCGGCGCCGAGGAGCTCAAGCTGCGGCCCGCGCTGATGCGGTTCGCCGAGCCGGTGCGCGCGGCCGCCGATACCGGCGAGGCGCTCTCACGGCTGGTCGCGAGTGGGGACGTCGCTCTGACTACGCTCGACTCGCCGCCCGAGTCGGATGAAACTGGCGACGAGGAAGCAGCGCTCGAGGAGAGCGCGGATGCCGCTGCGGGGGAGGCTCCGGGCACGGGCTCGAGCACGGAAGCGGACGAGGACGCGAGTTTCGACCCGAGCGAGTTCGAAGACCTCGGCTTCGAGGATA
>DASXWF010000020.1:0-2514 GCA_036503835.1 Polyangiaceae bacterium
TTCGGTGACGTGGGGAACGATGGTGTGATCGAGGAGCGTGCCGCCGTAGATGTCGGTCGCGGCCTTGAGCTCGGCCAGCAGCGCGGCCGTTTCGGTGTTGTACCACTTGTTGGCGTTCACCATCGCGTCCCAGATGTACGCGTTGCTGCCCGGACGCGCGTTGTTGTAGTACTCCGCGTTCAGCATCTTGTGGCTCAGCGGATGGTGCATGTAGATGGTGTTCGGGCTGTTCGGATCGAGCCCCTTGAACGACACGTGATTCGTGCCCGGTGACCACTGGAACGTGGCGACGCGGATCAGATCGCACTGGAACGCGGCCTTGATGATGCCCCAGTGCGCCTTCCCCACTTGACGATGAATGCCCGAGTCGTCGGTCGTGGTGGTCGGGTTCGTGTAGTCGGAGAGAGCGTCCCTCGTTTGCCCCGTGAGGCTGCCGTCCGGCGCGATCGGGAGCTCGCAAGTCCCCGTCTCGGGCGGATTCGCGATCTGCTCGGCCAGCTGCCGCTCGATCTTGCGGACGGCGTCGGCGTGCGCGTCGATCTTGCTGCGCTCGTTCGCGGGGCACAGCAGGCGCACCTGCTCGAGCTCGCTGAGCGCGTAGTCGAGCACGCTCTTTCGAGCCCGGAGCGCGCGCAGCGCGGTCTCGTCCGTCATGGCGCCGCCGGGCATGAAACCCTGGAAAATCGCCGTGTAGAGCGCGAGCGGGCTCAAGGTCGGGTAGAGCGGCACGGCTTCGGTGATCATGCCGCCCGCGTTCGGGCGCTCGGACACGATCGAGCGCGTGGTGTAGCCGTACGAAAGGCAGCGCGTCGAAGTCTCGTACGAGTCGATGCGAGCGTCACAGATCGCGTTCGCGTAGCCCTGCCCGGGGCGCACGAGCTCGGGAACGCGGCGCAAGAAAATTTGATCCCACGAGGGCCCGCCTGCCGCCGCGTCGTCCGCTTCGCCGCCGTTGCGGCGCGTGCCCGGGGCGCGCGCGCCCGTCGACATCATGGGCGTGCCCTCCTCGTGGCCGCCGCCGAGGCGCGTGTCGATGCCCTCGTGCGTGAGCCCGTAGAGCACGATCATGTCCTCGCGCAGCCCGGCGTCCTCGAACGGCTGCAAGATCGGCGACGTGGTGTAGCTGGTGCCCGAACCGGTCGGAACCCACTGCGTGCGCACCGTCCCGACCGGCCAGTGCGTCATCAAAAAGCGCGGCGGCGATCCGGCGCCCTCCGCGGCGGCCTCCAGGTTGTCGAGCAGGATGCGGAGGCCGAAGGCGCCCCCGACGCCGGCGAGGAACGAACGTCGGGCGAAGCGATAGGTTCTCATCAGATGCCTCCTGCGGGCGCGGTGCGAGTCGAGAGCGTGTTCGAAGCGGCGATCTCCCGGAGCAGCGAGCCGAAGCTGCGTTCGCCCGCGTTGAAGCGCTCGACGACCATCTTGACGGCGCAGCTGTCGAGGGGAGTGCCGCCCTGCGACGTGTCGGCCAGCGCGAACTCGATGAAATTCTTCGCCATGCAGCCCTGAATCGCCCCGCTCGCCACGATCGCCTGCGCCATCTCGGAGGCGCTCGTCACCTCGATGCTGCCCGCGACCTCGGGCAGGTACGCAGTGGTCCACGCGTCGTCGACGGTGCGACCTTCGAGATCCATCGTGCGCGTGCGGCCGATCGAGTCGAAGCGCTCGAGCGGCAGCCCGAAGCCGTCGAAGTTCACGTGGCAGCCGCCGCACTTGGGCGTCATCGCGCGGTAGTCGGCTTGCTCCTTCTGACTCAGGCTGGACGTGGCGGCGATCGCCGCGGCGACTTCCTCGTCGCCCTCGGGGAACTCGGGGTTGATCTGGCAGAGCATGGTGTGATTGACGACGAGCCCGCGGCCGACGACGGACGCGTTGTCGGGTCGCGACTTCGAAATCAAAAATGCCGAGAGCGTGAGCAGGCCCGCGCGATTGGCGTCGAGCTCCACCGGCTCGAACGTGTTCGGATCGCGCCCGCCCGCCGAGAGGCCGTAGATGGGCGCGTTCAGCGAGTTCACGTAGCCGCGGCGCGACGTGATGAGATCGCTCAGCTGCCCGTTCCAGAGCACGTCTTGCAGGAAGAGCTCGGCCTCGTGATAAATCGAGCTCCGCGCGCCTTCGGTCAGCGTGAAGCCCGGAATCGTCGCCTCGTCGATCACGACGCCGGCCACGTTCGGCAGCGCGAAATACGAGCTCATCGCGGCCTCGAGGTTCGCGCGCGCCGCGGCGCCGGCGATCAGGCGATCGGCGTGACCCTCGATTTCGGCGCGCGTCGAGAGCTGATTGGCTTGCGCGGCCGCGAGCAGCTCCGTGTCGGGCGGAGCGTCCGTGAGGAAGAAAGCGAGCTGGGTCGCGGCCTCGTACGGAGTGAGCGGGCCCGCGGCGTTGGCGTCACTGCCGAACTCCGTGCGGTAGAGAAAGAGCGGCGACTCGAAGACCGCGTAGGTCCCGTAGCGCACCGCGTCCGCCACGCTGCCGCCGTCCGCGATCGCGGCGTCGAACACCGTGAGCAGGCGC
>DASXWF010000021.1:0-14465 GCA_036503835.1 Polyangiaceae bacterium
GCTGTTCGGTGTCTACTATCGTGCGGCGCTCTACGAGGACGCGGTTCGCATCGCCGAACGGGCGAGTACGTATGACGATCCCCACGGCATTGATGCGCGCTACAATGCGGCGCTCGCCCTGACTCGTCTCGGACGCTACGAGGAGGCACTTGCCAAGCTCCGCACCAGTCGTCCGTCGCGCAAGACGCCGGGCGATGTTGCTTTTCAGATCGCCGTCGTGAAGGTTGCGATGGCAAAATTTGCCCAGGCGCGTCTCATTCTCGACGAGCTCGTGAAGGAGAAGTACGCCGAAGCGTCCACTTTGCGTGCGTTCTTGCCAGCGCTCGAGGGCGCCGCGCACGAACTCGCGGTATTGCCCGACACGGCTCCGCCGGAACACCGAGCCCGGCTCGTGTCGATGCTCGGCCGGCACGTCGAAGCCGCGCGAGCGTGGTCCGAGGTCGTCCGGAGCCCCTCGGCTTCCGAGGCGCTCCTCGCCGAAGCACTGCTCTATCTCGTTCAATCCGGGGATCGCGGAGCCATCGAAGCGGCGTCGCAAGCGCTGACCCGCAAGCAGGGCAAGCTCAGCCCCGAGCTTGCGGCCATGGTCGAACTGCGTCTCGACGAACTCGAGCGGCTCGTCCGAGCGCGGGAACGCTGGAGTGCACACATCGTCGCTCCCTGATCTTCCGGAAGCCGGCCGCCCACGAGCTTCGGCCGGATCGGTCTCGAACGCGGAGGCAGCCCGTTGTATGTTCGTGGCGCATGGTCCTTCGTGAGCGCCCCCTGGTCCAGACCGTGGCCGTCATCGCGGTCGCGCTCTGCGTGCTCTTCAGCGTCGTCCCCGTTTTCTTGAGAAATTTGAGGGCTTCGCGGATGGCAGAGCCGATGGACCATCTCGCGTTCATCGCGTCGCGCGCGTCGCTGCTCGCCGCAGGGCGGCCCGTGGAAGCGGCGTATCCGCCCTCGGCGCCGCTCACGCCGAGCAGCGTCCCGAAGGGGGAGCTCGTGCTCGACCCGCCCGGGACCTGGGATCATCCGACCTGGCGCCTGCTCGACTTCCGGCTCGACACGCCGCACGCCTTCAGCTTCGCCTTCGAGAGCGAAAATGCTCCCGAAGGCTCGCGCTTCCGGGCGACGGCGCGCGGCGATCTGGACGGTGACGGCAATCTCAGCACCTTCGTGATCGCGGGCGAATGTCCCAAGGCGGGTACGCCGAGCACCGGCGCGCTCGCGATGCACCGCGAGGTGGAGTGACCTCGAGACCCTCACGCGGGCGGGACCTGCCCTGGGTGATCGGTCTCGTGCTCGCGGGTGCGGTCGGGGTGGGGGCGGCTCGTTCCGCGCTTCTGCCGCGCTTTCTGGCCCTGCGCGAGAAGAGCGACGTGTACGCGCTGCCGAGCCCGGAGCAAGTCGTGGTGGCGAGCCTCGGCCACCGCTCGGCGCTCGCCGACCTGATTTTCGCGCACGTGCTCGTCTGGCACGGCCTTCATTTCGAGGAGAAGCGCCGCTTCGAGTTCGCCGCCGATTACCTCGACACCGTCGCCACGCTCGATCCCACCTTCCGGGAGACGTACTACTTCGGAGACACCCTGATCGCGGTGCAGCCCACCCCGCCCCGGCGCGAAGACTACGTCAAGGCGCGCAAACTGCTCGAGCGCGGGCTTGCGGCGCGACCGTACGACACCGAGCTCTGGCTGAGCACTGGTCAGTACATCGCTTACGTCGCGGCGCCCTGGCTCGAAGATCCCAAGGAACGAGAGGAATGGAAGCTCGCCGGCGCGCGCATCCTGGCGCGCGCCTGTGAGCTCGTGGGGTCCAACGAAAACATCCCCTACAATTGCATCGGCGCCGCGGGGCTGTTCACGCGCGCGGGCGAGCGCGAAGCGACGATTCAGTTCCTCGAGCGCATCCTCGCCGCGTCCGACGACGAAGAGCTCCGCGCCATGGCGATCCGCCTCCTGCAGGCCGCGCTCGGCGAACGCTCGCGTGAGCTCGTGCAGGCGCGCGCGGATCGGCTGCGCAAGGCGTGGAAAGCCGATCTGCCCTTCGTCTCGCTCACGACCGAGCTCCTGCTCGGCCCGCCCAGCGACCCCGCAGCCTGCGCCGGCGGCCGCCCCACGCCCGAGTGCGCCGCCACCTGGGCCACCTGGCGCTCGCGAATGAACGAAGCAGACTCCCTCGGAAGCGAGTGAGTGTCTGGTACGTTGGGGCCGGTTAGCTGGCTCCGGGCGGACGGGGGGATCCTAAACAAAGCCTCAAAGCCCGCGACGAGCCTCCAGTTACACACAATCGCCAGCTTGCGCGAGGCGCTTCGCGGTCGGTCAGAACTTGACGGTGAGCGTCGCCTTTTGGCCGGGGTTCACGTTGATGCTCTTCGCCTTGCGCCCGAGCTCGGGGTGGATGAAGAGAATCGTGTGGGGGCCCGGATCGACGGTCGCCGACTTCGGTGTCTTGCCGAGCGGCCTGCCGTCGAACACGACGTTCGAGGGCGGAGTCGACGTGAAGGTGAGCGACGCCTTCTTGCCGGCTGGTGCGGCTGCCGCCGCCGCCGGGGCCGCCGCTGCCGGAGCGGAGACGGGCGACTGGCGCGAGCCACCGCCGGACTGCGGCGGGGGTAGCGAAGAGATCGGCGTATCCGAGCCCGAGCTGCCGCCCGGCATTTCGATGACGAAGGTCTTTTCGGCCTGGCCGTCCTCGAAATCGACGCGCCGCTCGTAGCGGGCGTAGCCGCGCTTTTCCGCGACGATGCTGTACGACTTGTCCGCTTCGAGCTCGACGGCGAGCGGGAAGCGCGGAATCGGCCGGCGCTCGTCGCCGCTCACCAGCATCACGTGCGCGCCCTCGGCGTTCGGGCCGAGCTTGATCGTGGCAAGACCCTTCTTCACCTTGAGCTTGGGATCGAGCGTCTCGATTCGCTCGGGCGCGACGACGACGGTCTGCTCGAACGGCTCGTAACGCTCGCCGCCTTCGATGCGGATACGGTGCTCGCCCGGCCGCATGTCGCGGATCTCCTGCGGCAGCGGTCCGATCTCCTTGCCGTCGACGATCAGCTTCAGGCCGCGTCCTTCGGTCGAGACCTTGATGCCGGTGCCCTGGGTCGGGTGGGCGAGCTCGACGTTCTGAACCGTCTCCTCACCGGGCGGGATCTTCACACCGATGTCGGCCGTGGGCGGATAGCCGGCGGCGCTCACGCGCACGAGGTGCGTGCCGGGCTTGAGCTCGGGAACACGACAGGGCGAGCCATTGCAGGACGCCTTCGCGCCGTCGACGTAGATTTCCACGCCGTCGACCGGTTTGTTGCCGGGGCCCGCCACGGTCACGACCAGTGATCCGGCCTTGCCCCGCACCATGAAGAAGCCGACCGCGCCGAGGCCGAGGATCGCGACGGCGGCGAGCGCCATCAAGAGTGAGCGGCTGCCGCTCTGCGGTTGGTGATAGATGTCCGGGATCGACGAGGTGCTGGGCATCGAGCCCAGCGAGGGCTGCGTCGCCATCGGCGGAGGCGGCAGCGGACCGCGCGATACGGCAGGCGGCGGCGCGAGCGAGCGCGGCGGCGCGGGTGCCGGAGGAGGCGGTGGCGGCTTCGAGGGTACCGGCGGTGGCGGCGGTACGCGCGAACCGACGGGCGCACCGGCGGCGGGACGCACCGAGGGGAACCCGGCCGGCGCGGGCGGCGAGCTGTGCAAGAGAGCGCGCGCCGGATCGTCCTGCGCCTTGTCGAAGACCGTCGTCGCTTCGTCGTCGTCGTCCCAGTCGATATCGACGGCGTTGCTCTTCGCCTTGGCGCTGCCCGAAGTGGGCGGCGGCGGCGGGGGCTTCGACGTCATCCGCGCGGGCGGCGGAGTCGACGAATCTTCCGCAGGAAGGGGCGGTGGCGGGGGCGGGGGAGCCGAAGCAGCGGGCAGGGGAGGCGGCGGCGGAGCCGGCGTGCGGATCGGCGGCATCGGCGGAGGTAGCGCACCGGCCGGCGCGCTCATCGCCGCCTTGCTGTTCGGCGGGACCGGAGGCGGCGTGGTCACCCGCGAAGGGAGCGGTGGTGGCGGCGGTGCGCCGGACGCCGTGCTCTTCGCCGGAGGAGGCGGAGGCGGTGCGGAAACGCGAGCCGGAGCGGCACCGGGCGGTGCTGCCAAACCCAACAGAGTCTTCTTGGGGATGGCGTTGGACGGTGGTGGAGGCGGTGGCGCTGACGCTCCCCGCGACGACTTCTTGGCAGCAAGACCATCGAAGACGTCGAGGTCGGATCCCTTGTCGCTCATAAGGTTACTCGCGTTCGCCATGTCATAGCCTGGGACGGGGAGGTTGGCGAGATATAATGCCCGCTAGTTTGCCACCGCGCACGCCTCGCTCGCTGGTTTTGTCTCGCGGGCCCTGGCTCCACTCCTAGTCGCTCCCGCCAGTCTCGATTGGTTCAGGAAAGTTTGGCGAGGTGCGTCAAGGCGGGATGGGTTGAGTCCGTCGGGTTTGGAGCGGCGCCCAGCGCTTCGGTCCCACAATCGGGGTGTCGCTGAAGATCCTGCGAGCGGCCGGACCGTCGGCACGCACCAGGACGACGCCGGATCCAGGCGTCCCGACGGGTGCTTCGGCGCCGGTCACCGCGAGCTCCGCCCCGAGCGGGGTGGGGAAAAACAGCAGCGCTTCGCAGCCGAGCGACGCGAGCAACGAGCGCAGGAGCGCGCCGTCGCTCGTGCCGTTTCCGCCCTCGGTCACGCGCGCATAGACGAGCATACCGTCACGATCGATTCCCACCGCCGCGCTCGCCGCGATCGCCAGGCGATCATCGGCTCCGTAGCCCTGGCTGATGCGTGTGGACTGCGCGTCGGGGGGCTCGGCGCCGAGCACGAATCCCTGCCGTTCGCTGTGCCAGAGCGAGATGGTCATGTCCTTGCGCGCCGCCGGTGTACGAAACTCGACGACTCGCTTTGCCCCGGTTTCGCCCTCGCGCGGCGCGCGGACGAGGCGTGGATCCAGCTTCACCAGGCCCACGGCAGCGCCGGGCCGGCTCGCGTCGGGATGCAGGTGCGTCGTGGCGATCGCGGGCGGCCAGCCCTGCTGCTCGAGGCCGTGTGTGCGCCAGGTTCCTTCTCCCGGCTGGGCGGGTGAGACGGCGCTCGGAACCGGGTTCCCGGGCAGGATCGGGCGCAGCGTCAGATAGAAGAAGTCACGCTGCTCCGTTCCGATGTAGCGAGGAAAATTCATCAACGCCATCAATCGGATCATCCGGCGCCCGAGGAACTCCCAGCCGGGCATGCCCGGAATGTCACCCCGCGCCTCCCAGAGCTCGTCGAGGCGGTGCGGGATCTTCGGCAGCTTCCCTTTCGGCGCAGCCCGGTAAAACTCGAGACCGGTGTGCCCGGCGTTCATGTCGAGGTGGATGCCGTACTGGCAGCGTGCGCGCACCATCCCGAGCGCGAGCACGTCGGGATCCACCGCCGCGCCGTAGAAGTAGCCGACGAACCCCTCTCGGGTCATACAGATGGCGCTGCGCACCGTGCGCGTCTCCTGGGTCCAGCCCGGAGGGACGCCGCCCCACCAGTGGCGCTTGTACGGATTGGCCACTTCATCGACGACCAGCGGCGTCATGTTCTGGCGGAACGAGACGAGCTCCCGGGGCACCGGCGCCGCTTCCGGCCAGGTTCCGAACCCCGTCGAGCCGTCGGCGAGCTTGGCGACCGTCGCGGCGTAAGGTTTCGGCGGCAAGTACACGACCCGCTCGGCCATCATCCCGAACTCGCCGTGCATGGCCTGAAAGCCGCCGTTCAGCGCGCCGACCAAGCGCCCCATCACCTCCGGTGTGCGGGGCACCTCGCCCGGGCCGGTCTCGCCCGTGGCGCTCTTCGGCTCGACGGTCCCGCTCACCGGGTGGAGCTCCACCTGCCGCGGATCCCAGAGCGTGACGAAGATCTGCGAGTAGGGCCGCTTGCGGTCGGTGCGGATGAACGAAAACACGAACGGCGACGGCGCGCCCGGGTTCTTCCCGACGAACGGATCGTTGTCGAAGGTCACCCACTTGCCCTCGCCCTTCAGCGCAGGCGTGTGCATCGGCTTGAGCGGCGGCGGAGGCCAGCCCGTCTCCGGATCGGTCTTGTCGTCGGTGGCCGCTTTGTACAGATCGCCCAGCTCTTCGGCGACCGCTTTCGAACCGTCATCGCCCGCGACCGTGCTCACGATCTGATCGAGCTGATCGTTGGCTTCGAACGCGACGGCTTTCAGAAGCTGCATGTTGCGATCGCCGAACCACGGGATCTGGCGCAAGCGGTCGACGGCCCAGGTGACGAAGTTGCCGGGGCGCGCCTTCTTCGGCGTCTGTTCGACGGCGAGCGGGTCGGAGCTCTGCTGCGACGACGCGAGCGGGATCTTCACCTTGTGCGCGTCGACGTCGATGAGGAGCGCGTCTTCGGTCACGCCGAGCGCGACGCGCTCTCCGGGTGGGTCGAGCTTGAAGAAGCGCCGGCCGATGCCCTGGCGCTGGCCGGTTTCCTGCAGATTCGTGAGCGCGTTCTGGAACCTGCGCCAGGCGGTCCATTCGCGGCCGCCGAGCGCCGGCTCGCCCGCGAAATCCACGAGCTGCACCGCGTGCACGGTCTTTTCCTGCGCGATCTCCCACGCGGCGCGGTGACCGCGCACGACGAGCCCGCGCTCGTCGGCCGCCGACGTCTCCGTCACGTCGTACGTGCTCGAGATCTCGAGCAGGTTCCCTTCCGGCGAGCGGCGCGAGAACACCAGGAACACGTCCGTCGGCTCACCGGATCGCCGCGCCAGCACGACCGCGCGCTCGTGACGTGTGAGCGCGCCGCGTGGCGTGCGATCAGGCAGGAAGCGAACGTCCGCGGCGTTGGCGGCGAGCCCGAGCGGGGCGAGCGCCATCGCGACCGAGCGCGCGGGATCGGGCTCGCGCCGCGCCGAGACCGGCGCCGTGTCGTACTCGTGAAACCACCAGAAGAAGACGGCGAGGAGCGGCAACGGCCGGCCCACGGCGCCCACCTGCCGCCACAACCTGCGAGAGGCGAGGCTCGCGCTCGGCTCCGGATCTTCCGAGCTCGCCATGCTGCTTCGTCCTGCTCTGGGTAGCATCCTCTGGAAATCCGGCCCATTTTCCGGAACAGCCAACGTCGTTGGCTGGTTGTGTCAACCGTGTTGTCTATCTGCGGGGGTGCTGAACAAAATCTCTAATGATTTCGTGGGACAGGCCGGCGGCACACCCCGTGCTACGTTTCGGAGCGGATGCGTGTTCCCTTCGACCTCGTCAGGGCGGCGCGGCGCAAAATCCTCGGATTCGCAGTGCTGGGAGCCCTTTCGGCGGGAGCCGGCTGTTATTCGCCCACGCTGCCGTTGCCGCCGCCCACCCGACCGGACGTCGTGGTGACCGCGGGTGGTGAGTTCCGGGCGACCGGGACCGTGCTCGCGGATGCCCAAGTGTTCCTCGTGAACGAGCGCAGCGGCGCCATCGACGGCCAGTGGGTGAGGGAAGACGGCCGATACGACGTGGTGCTCACGAACGCGACCTTCGAGGACCCGATGCAGATCTGGTACCAGCTCGGGACCGATCTCAGTACGACGCTGCGCTTCTCGCTCCCGAGCGAGGACGAAGTGCCGGGAGCAGGCGGCGAGGGCGGAGCAGCGCCGTAGTGACCGAATCGGTCAGGTGACGGTGCGCAGCACGCGACGTCCGTCGCTCGCATGGTGGACGAGCCCGTGCGGCGCCGTCTTTCGGGTGGAGGCTGCGCGCCCCTTGCGTGACGGCGCACGTTCGAGAGGTTCGAGCGCTTCGGCGAGCAGATCGTAATCGGTCGCTTTCGTGACCTCTGCGCGCCAGAGCTCGCCCGGCAGGACGGGGCCGCCCGAAAGGTAGACGATGCCGTCGATGTCCGGCGCCTGTCCCGCGTGGCGGCCCGCCATCACGAGCTCGCTGTCTTCGCTCGGACCTTCCACGAGCACCTCGAGCTCGCGGCCCACGAGGGCGCGGTTCTTCGTGCGGCTGATCGGGCGCTGCACGCTCATGAGCTTCTTCGCGCGGGCCTCGATCGTGCGGCGGGCGACCTTGCCCTCGAGCTGAAACGCGCGCGCGCTCGGCTCGTCGGAGTAGCGGAAGACGCCCATGCGGTCGAACTCGGCGAAGCGCACGAAGTCCACGAGCTCCTGGAATTCAGCGTCGGTCTCGCCGGGGTGACCGACGATGAACGCGGTGCGCAGTGTGAGGTTCTGGATGCGCTTTTTGAGCCGCTCCACGAGCTCGTACAGGCGCTTTCCACCGTGGCCGCGGCGCATGCGCCGGAGCATGGCGTCGGCGGCGTGCTGCAGCGGCATGTCGACGTAGGGGACCACGCGCGGGTGCTCGCCGAGCAGCGTGATCAGATCGTCCCCGAGTTTTTCCGGGTAGAGGTAGAAGAGGCGCACCCAACGCAGGCCGCGCACCTCGGCGATGCGCTCGACGAGCTCGGCGAGCGTGGGCGGCCGGGAAAGATCGCGGCCCCAGGCGATCGTGTCTTGCGAAACGAGGTTCACCTCGAGCACGCCCGCGTCGGCGAGTTGCTCGATCTCGCGCACGATGTCGTCGGCGGCGCGCGAGCGCTGCTTGCCGCGCAGCTCCGGAATCACGCAGAACGAGCAGGTGCGGTTGCAGCCTTCCCCGAGCTTCACGTAGGCGCTGCGGCCGCGTGTCGAGATCCGTCGTGGATCGGTGGCCTCGATCAACCAGTCGGCGGGATTGCCGACCAGCATGCGATCGGCCTTGCCCGTCAGCACCTGCTCGAGCTTCAGCATGTCGCTCGAGCCGAGCAGATGATCGATCTCCGGCATCTCGCGCGCGAGCTCGTCCGGGTGGCGCTGGCTCAAGCAGCCCGTGACGACGAGCTTCTCGCAGCGGCCTTCCTCCTTCTGCCTGGCAAGCTCGAGGATCGTATTGATCGACTCTTCCTTGGCGGCGTCGATGAAGCCGCAGGTGTTGACGACGATCACGCTGGCGTCGCCTGCGTCGTCCACGTGCTTGTAGCCGCTGCGCTCCGCGACCCCGAGCATGACCTCGCTATCGACCCGATTCTTCGGGCACCCGAGACTCACGAAATGAATGGTGCGGGGCATTGCGGGAAGGGAGCGTTCGACTCGCCGCGGAGTCTAGCCGGCTAGGCGTGCTTTGCCGGCTGAGCGGGCTTTTTTGCCGCCAAGGCCGCCAAGAGCGCCAAGGGGATTGGGTTGTAGGTCACACGAAAATACGAGTTGTTGAGCACGTGGGCGTCCTACTTTGCGAGCAGCCGAGCAGCCCACCCCAAAAAATCCGCTGGCGGCCTTGGCGCTCTTGGCGGCCTTGGCGGCTAAATGAAAGCTGACCAGCTGCCCTGACCTTCCCAATCCACACAAACTTAGCCAGCGTGCCTCGGCTACGGCCGCTGCATCGATTGCACGAAGCGATCGAAGAGGTAGAGGGCGTCGTGGGGGCCGGCGGCGGCCTCGGGGTGGTACTGGACGCTGAAGGCGCGGGCTTCGGGGGCTTCGAGGCCCTCGCTCGTGCCGTCGTTCAGGTGCAGGTGCGTGGTGCGCGCGACGTTCTCGATCGATTTCACGTCGACGACGAAGCCGTGGTTTTGGGTGGTGATCTCGACGCGCCCGGTCGTGAGATCCTGCACCGGCTGGTTCAGTCCGCGGTGGCCGAACTTGAGCTTGTAGGTGCTAGCGCCGAGCGCGAGGGCGAGCAGCTGGTGGCCGAGGCAGATGCCGAAAATCGGCTTTTTTCCGAGCAGCTCCCGGATCGTGCCGACCGCGTACGTCACGGCGGCCGGGTCCCCCGGGCCGTTCGACAGAAAGACGCCGTCCGGATTCAAGGCGAGGATGTCCTTGGCGGGCGTGCTGGCGGGCACGGCCGTCACCTTGCACCCGGCGTCGACCAGGCAGCGCAGGATGTTGCGCTTCGCGCCGAAGTCGAGCGCGACGACCGAGAGCTCGCGCTCGGGCGGGCGGATCGAGGCGCCGAACGGGACGCTCCACTCTCCGCGCTTCTCCGTGAAGTCGTAGCGAGCGGCGGGCGTCACGCGCTGGACGAGATCGAGACCCTCCATGTTGGGAGCCGAGCGCGCGCGATCGACGAGCACGTCGGGCGCCTCGCTGCCGATCGCGCCGTTCTGCGCGCCCTTGTCGCGCAGGTGACGCGTGAGGCGGCGCGTGTCGATGTCGCTGATCGCGGCGATGCCGTAGCGGACGAGGTACTGGTCGAGCGAGCTGTCCGAGCGCCAGTTCGAGACGCTGAGGCTGCGATCGCGGACGACGAAGCCCGCGACGTGCGGGCGGCCGTCCACGCTCTCGGGATCCTCGCCGTTGATGCCGGTGTTGCCGATCTGCGGCGCCGTCATGGTCACGATCTGCCCGCAGTACGAGGGGTCGGTGAGGACCTCCTGGTAGCCGGTCATGCCGGTGGTGAACACGACTTCGCCGACCACGGAAGTGTCGGCGCCGAACGCGCGACCTGGAAAGATCGTGCCGTCGGCGAGCGCCAAATGCGCGGGGCGGCCGCTCACGTGTCGCCTCCGGTTACGTCGTGGACGATTTTCCCCCGGGCCAGGGTCATGAGAATTTTTCCGGTGAGCTCGCGTGACATGAAGGGGGTGTTGGTGCTTTTCGAGCGTAGCTTGGTCTCGTTCGGTTTCCAGCGGGCGTTCGGGTCGATCAGGACGAGCTCGGCCTTCGCGCCCTCGCCGAGGCGAGGCGGCTCGATGCCGGCGATGCGCGCGGGGCTGGTGGAGAGCGCGTCGAGCAGGCGGCCGAGCGTGAGTCGTTCCTGGCCGACCAGGCCCGCGAGCAGGCCGAAGCTCAGCTCGAGACCCATCATGCCGGGTTTGGCGGCGCTGAGCTCGCAGTCCTTTTCGAGCTGGGAGTGGGGGGCGTGGTCGGTCGCCACGGCGTCGATGGTGCCGTCGGCGAGCGCGGCGCGCAGGGCCGCCACGTCGCTCTCCTCGCGCAGCGGTGGGTTCACCTTGCAGGCCGTGTCGTAGCCGAGCAGCGCCGCGTCCGTGAGCAGGAGATGATGCGGGGTGACCTCGCACGTGACGGCGATGCCGCGCGACTTGGCTTCGCGGATCAGGCGCACCGCGCCGGCGGTCGAGACGTGAGCCACGTGGTAGCGGCTCTGCGTGTACTCGGCGAGCAGGATGTCGCGCGCGACGATCACGTCTTCGGCCACGCGCGGCCAGCCGCGCAGGCCGAGCCGCGCCGCGACGTTGCCTTCGTGCATGTCGGCGCCCGCCGTGAGCTCGTGATCCTCGGCGTGCTGGATCACCGGCATGTCGAAGGTCTTCGCGTACTCGAGGGCGCGTCGCATCACGGCGCTCGACATCACGCACACGCCGTCGTCGCTCACGGCGACGGCGCCGGCGTTTCGGAGCTCGGCCATCTCGGTGAGCTCCTTGCCGTGCTGGCCCTTGGTAATGGCGGCGATCGGGTGCAGGGTGGGCCCGCCGTGCTCGGCGGCGCGGTGGACCATCATCTCCGTCACCGCGCGCGTGTCGTTCACGGGTTGGGTGTTCGGCATCGCACAGACGTGCGCGTAGCCGCCCGCGGCGGCCGCCGAGAGTCCGGAGGCGATGTCCTCTTTGTATTCCTGCCCCGGCTCGCGGAGGTGCGCGTGCAGGTCCACGAAGGCGGGCAACACCCAGAGCCCGGCGCCGTCGATGACGCGCGCGCGCTCGGCGCGGCGGGCCTCCTTTGCGGCGTCGGGCCCGAGGCGGGTGATGCGACCGCGTTCGATCACGATGTCCACCACGGCGTCGAGGCCGGCGCGCGGATCCACGGCGCGCGCTCCGCAGACGACCAGGAGCTCGACCGGGGCGCTCATGAGGGCGCCACCGCATAGCACGGCGCAGGGGCCCCGGATCGGGGGGTGCGGCAAATCTTTCGGGTTTTTCCCGGGAGAGACCCCGGGCTTGCCGCTTCCAGGCTTGGTGTAAGCTGAGCGGGGCGTATGGCCGACGACGCGAACCAGTCGAAGAAGCCTCAGCCGCCGCGTCCGCGCGGCTCCATGCCGCCGTCCGCGCCCCCGTCGCGCGCGCCGAAAGCACAGGAGCCCGTGACGGCGGAGGAGGCAGACCTCGAAGACGCGCTCGAAGAGGACGAGGAGAACGGCCGGCAGAGTCTGCCGCCGCCGCCGCCGGTCCGCGCGCGCCCGCCGTCGGTTCCACCCGGTCCCAAGCGCAGCCGGCCCGCGCCGCCGCGCCCGCCGTCGCGTCACGAGCGCGCTGCGCCGTCGGACCCCATGCAGTCGAGCGCTCCGGCCATCAAGGTCCCCGTGACCGGGTCACCCGCGACGACTCCGGCGCCCGCGCCCGTGCTGTCGTCCCCGCCGACACTCTCTCGACCGCCGTCCGTTTCGGCCAAGCAGCGCTCGGCGTCGCAAAGGCCGCGCGCGCCGCATCCGCCCGTGAAGTCCGTGCCGCCGGCGGCGCTCAAGCCCCAGCGACCGGAGAACATCACGTTGATCGGTCGTGTCGCCGAAGCCTCGCAGCCCGCCCAGCGGGTGGACGTCGAGGCGTTGCGCGAGGCCGGCCAGCGCGTGCGGCCCGAAACCCGCGGCGAAATCGCCAAGGAAATGATCCAGGTCTTCGAGCGCGAGCTCGCGACCCATCCCAAGGCCCCGCGCGCGGGCCGCCTGCACTACGAGGTCGCGCGGCTCTACGAGTGGCCGCTCGGGGAGACGTTGCGAGCCGCGGAGCACTACCAGAAGGCGCACGGTCTCCTGCCCGAGCACCTGCCGTCGGTGCGCGGAGCGCGGCGTGCCCTGCTCGCCGCGAAGCGGCACGCGCTGGCCCTTCCGCTCTTCGACGCGGAAATCAAGCTCACGTCCGACCCCCAGAAGAAGGCCGTCGTCTACTGCGAGAAGGGCCTCGTGCTCGAGGACGCGCTCGCGCAGAAGAAGGAGGCACGCGAGGCGTTCGAGGCGGGCCTCGAGCTCGATCCCACGAACCCGACGCTCCTCAAGGCCGTCGAGCGCGCCGAGATCGCGGCGAAGGATTGGGAGCGGCTCGACCGCACCTACGAGCGCGCGGCGAACGCCGTCACCGGCGACCAGCGTCTGAAGGCCGCCGTCATCGCCGAGCGCGCGCGCAGCGTCGAGGCGCGGCGCGGCGACGTCCGATCGGCCACCGAGCTCTACCGGCTCGCGCTCGAAACGGACGCCCGCACGTCCAGCGCGATCCACGCGCTGAAGCGCCTGTGCTTCGGCGAGGAACGCTTCGGCGATCTCGTGGGCGTGCTGGCGCACGAGGCCGAGCTCGTGTCCGACCCCGAGGCGCGCGCGCTCGCGTTCTCCCGCGCCGGGCGCGTGCTCGCCGATCGGCTCGGCGCGCTCGACAAGGCGGCGGAGGCGTTCGAGAGCGCGGCGCGCGAGGCCCCGGGGGATCGCGTGGTGCTCGACGAGCTGGCGCGCGCCTACGAGCTCGGCAAGCGCTGGCCGGAGCTCGTGGCGGTGCTCGAGCGTCTCGCGGCGCTCACCCAATCCGCGGCGGAGCAGGTCGGCTACTACCATCGCCTCGGGCAGCTCTCGGAGGAACGGCTCGAGAACGACGCCGAGGCGGTGGCCTGGTACGAGCGCGCGCGGGCGCTCGACGCGCAGTACCTGCCCGCAATCCAGGGCCTCTCGAAGCTCTACACGCGCCAGAAGAATTGGCGGGCGCTGCTCACCGTGCATGCGGGCGAGGCGGACGGCGGCCTCGATTCGGCGCGGCGCGCCGCCGCCCACGCGCGCATGGCCGAGATCCTCGAACACAAGCTCGGCGACCCCGATCTGGCCGCCGAGCACCACGCCCAGGCGCTCGGCCTGCTTCCCGGCTTCGCGGCCTCGCAGAAGGCGCTCGAGCGCCTGTACCTCGCCGGCAGCCGCTTCACGGAGCTCGTCGAGCTCTACGAGCGCGCGGTCGACCTGGCGCCGGACGCCGACGGCAAGATCACCTGGCTCTTCAAGATCGGCCGCCTGGAGGAAGACGCGCTCGCCGAGCCCGCCCGCGCCTACGCGACGTTCAAGCGCGTGCTCGACGTCGATCAGCACCACCTGGGCGCGATCCACGCCATGCAGCGCGCCGCCGAGCGCGCCGGCAACTTCAAGGACCTGGTGGGCGCGCTCGAGCTCGAGGTCGCCCGCGTCACCGACAAGAAGAAGCGGCTCGAGCTCTTGCACCGCGCGGCCGAAGTCGCCGAGCTCGAGCTCGAGGACGAGGCGAGCGCGCTCGCGTTTTACCGGAAGGCTTACGAAATCGAGAAGAGCTACGCGCCCGCGCTGGCCGGGCTCGGCCGCCTCCACTACAAGGCCGGCCGCTGGGAAGCGCTGCTCGAGGTCTACCGCACCGAGCTCTAGCTCGCGGGCACGGGCCCCGCGAGCGCCGCGCTCCATTTCAAGGCCGCCGAGCTCTACGAGCACCGCATCGGCCGCGACGACGACGCGATCGCCTCGTACCGGCGCACGCTCACCGCCGATCCGCGGCATCGCCCGGCCCTGCGCGCGCTCGAGC
>DASXWF010000022.1:0-4397 GCA_036503835.1 Polyangiaceae bacterium
CCGCTCGGATCGACCGCCGGCGCGCGGTTCGGATCGACCGCCGGCGGCAGCGCTCGGGCGCCGCGGCAAGCGGCGCTGAGCGCGCTCGGCGTCAGGGCCTCCCCACCGCGAGCGTATACGGTCGCGTGAAGTGATCCGGCAGCTCGCCGTTCGGCGACCAGGCGCCTTTCGATTCCGGGGTCGCGCCGTTGTGCAGGATGCACACGAAGTAAGTGCCCGAAGCCACGAGGGTTCGCCGGAAGGTGACGGTCGCGCCGGGCTCCGAGCTCTGCTCGCGCGCGCCGATTCCTTGCAGGTTGGAGGCGTAGACACGGACCCAGAGCTCCGCGTTCAGGGGAAAATCGTCGATCGACACCTCGATCTCGCCGGCGTCCGCCGTGAAGGCGTACCAATCGTCGAACCTGGCCGGCGGGAGCGTGGAGTCCTCGAAACCCGCGAAGAGGTAGGCGGTCGCGGGCACTCCGAGCTCTATTTCCGCGGCTCGCGCCTGAGTTTCGTTCGGCTCGTACGGATCCGCGATCGGATGGTAGTCTGCGCGCAGCACGTAGCCGAAGGGTTCGGCGCCGCCCGCGCTCTCCCGCTCCACGAGGATCCGAAAGCGAGCGCCGGGTGCGGCGGCGAAGAAACCGAAGAGCGAAGCGCCCGCGCTGCCGGCTGCCTGGGAGTCCAGGAGATCGTCGTCAGTCACCGTGTACACGGTGACCGACGGCGTCGAGGGCCCCACGCCGGTGAGCGACCACGTGAAGTAGCCACCGGAGGGACGTTCGGACGGCGCGCCGAACTCGAAATAGTCGTGGTCGTTCACAGGATCGATCGCCCCGTGAACGTCCGTGTCGATCGGCAGCTCCGTCGCTTCGCCGCTGAAGTCGTTCGGTTCCGCTTCGACGAACGGAACGGAGCCGCCCGTTCCCGCGCTCCCGCCGGCGGAACCGCCGCTACCGCTGTCCCCCGCAACCGCACCAGGCGCACCTGACTCGCCGGCCTCGGCCGAGCTCGCGCCGGCATCGCCCCCCTGGCCGCTCGTTTGGCCGGCTCTCCCGGCCTCCAACGCTCCGGCCGTGCCCCCGTCACCCGGCTCCTCGGACTCGCCTCCCTCGCCGCCAGCCGGCACCTCTCCAGTTCCGCCCGTTCCGCTGCTCGACCCTTCCCCGGCGTTCGAGCTTCCGGCGCGACCGCCGCCTGCAGTCCCGCCACGACCGGCAAGAACCTCCGTGTCTCCGCCGTTCCCCGCGTTTCCCGCGCTCGGCTCGATCGGCACGGTGTCGTCGTTGCCGGCGCACCCAGGAGAGGACCCAACGAGCAACGCGAGACCGAAGCCCACGAGGCCGAGAGCGCGTCCGCGCGCGAACCTCACCCGCAGCCTTGGCGCCGCACTCATGCTGGTCCCTGGTTCAGCGTCCGCTTGCCGCGGGCGCCGGCGAAAGCCCGCACACCTCGTTGATCCTCGCGACGAGCGGACCTTCGCCTCGCGCAGCGCGGTCGAGCTCGACTCGCTTGCGCCGTGCAGTATCGAAGTCGCCGTCGGTGAGCGCCTGGGCGACCGCGCGGAGCGAGGCCGCCGACCGTTCGGCCAGCGTTCGGTAGCTGGCGACTTCGGGCTGCAGCTTCGACGACTCGATCGGGATCGCGCGCAGATCGGCCGCCAGGCGCTCGTAGCGAGCCGCTGTGGCCAGGGCCTCCCGTGCCGTGTCCGCGGGTGAGGCGTCCGGCTTCGGGCGCAGGCGGCCCGCTTCTTCGATGAAAGCGTTGGCGCGAGTGGTCACGGCCCGGCATTCCTGGTCGAGTTTTCCACAGGCGCTCGCGAGGCCGAGCACGACGACCAGACGAGCACCGGCACGGATCCGATCGGCCATCCCCCTTGCACCTCAGCGCGGTGGCCACGCCAGTCCGAGGGCGAGCGTCGCTAGCGCGAGCGGCCCCACCCAGAACGCGAACCAGCCGAAACGACCGCGGATCACGACGCGCCGCAGCAGCAGCAACGCGATGACCCCGGTCACCAGCGCGACCGTCGCGCCGACGAGCGCGGGAGCACCCGGGAACGGCCCTCCGATCGCGTGGCGCCCCTCGAGCAGGAGCGCGCCGACCACCGCGGGTAGCGACATGAGCATCGAGAGCTCGAACGCCCGCTCCGGCCGTACACCGAGCCAGATGGCGACGGCGATCGTCGAGCCGCTGCGCGACAGGCCCGGCAGTACGGCGAGCCCCTGCGCGAGGCCGATCAGCAAGGCTCCACGCGCAGTCGGCTGCTCGCGGTCGCCGTGCCGGCTGAACTGAGCGACCACGAGCGCCACGGTCGTCCCCAGAAATCCGAGGCCGAGCGCGATGGGACTTTGGGTCCAGCGCTCGACCGGATCGCGCAGCAAGAGGCCGATCACGGCGGTCGGCAAGCTCGCGATCAGCACGACGAGCGCGTCGCGGCCGCCCGACGAAGTGAAGAACGAGCGCGGCTGGACGAGCGCCACCGTTCCGGCCCGCACGGCCCGTCCCACCTGGGCGCGCAGCACGATCAACGTCGCAATCAACGTCCCCGCGTGGAGCATCACGTTGAAGGTGAGCCCGCCGTTCTCGAGCCGGAAGAGGATCTCGGCGAGCGCTAGATGGCCGTCGCTCGAGATCGGAAGAAACTCGGTGACTCCCTGGACGACTCCCAGAAGGGCGGCATCGCCGAACGGTCCGAACATGAGCGAGCGTAGTAGACACCAAGCTCTCCTTTCCCAACACGAAAAGGCGCGGCAGAGGCTCTTCGGGGCGCTCTTCTGGGCGCACGCCGCGGTTTTTCAGGTGCTCGGCTGCAGGGAGCTCGGGCCCGAGGGCGTGGCGCAAGGCCTCGCCGGGCACTCGGGCACCCCCGCAGGCGCGCGGGCGGGGAGGCCGAGCAGTGATCCCATGCCGAATCCCGGCGGAGCGGCTGGCGAGCCGGGCGGCGCCGAGAGCGCCGGGGCCGCCGGACGCGAGTCGGAAGCAGCGGGTGAAGGCGGCGCACGGGAGCCTCGGGCCAACGACGCCGGAGATTCGTCCGTCCCCCTGCCACCCCCCGAATCGGCTCCGCGCATCGTGGAGTGCGCGGACCCGCAACCCGCGCGCGAGTGCGAGTTCACCGGCGAAGGCGAAGACCTCGTGGTGAGCGGCGATGTCCTCGCGCCCGGCGTGATCTACCTCGGCGGTGCGGTCAGGGTGCTCGCCGCCGGCAGCATCGGCTGCGTCGGTTGCAACTGCGAAGACGGGGCGCCGGCGCGGCTCGTACGCTGTCCGGGGTCGGTGATCTCACCTGCGTTCGTGAATCCGCACGACCACGTCGCCTACGCTCACCAGCCGCCGCCTGCGCCCAGCGCCGAACGCTACGAACACCGCCACGACTGGCGCCTCGGCCTGCGCGGGCACACCGCGATCCCGTACGAGGGCGGCGCGCCGGCCGTCGTGCGCGCGGCGCACGAGCTCAGGTTACTCCTCGGCGGCGCCACCACCGTTGCCGGCGGCGCCGGCCATCGCGGCTTGCTGCGTAACCCCGACCTCCCCGACCTCGGGGAAGGCCTGCCGAATGCGCCCGCCGACTCCGACACCTTTCCCCTCGACGACGCCTCGGGGCGCTTGCTCTCCGACAGCTGTGCTTACGGCGGCGATCACACGCGCGGGGAGGACATCGAGCGCTACGGTGGCTACCTCCCGCACCTCGGCGAGGGCATCGACGCCGCCTCGAGAAACGAGCTCCGCTGCGCGCTGACGCAGGATTTCGATCTGATTCGCTCGCAGACCGCGGTCGTTCACGCCGTTCTCCCGAGCGCTGCGGAGGCGCGCGAGCTCGGGCGACGCCACGCCGCCGTCGTGTGGTCACCGCGCTCGAACCTCGTGCTCTACGGCAACACCGCGCCCGTTCCGCTGCTGCTGCGCTCCGGCGTCGACGTTTCACTAGGAACCGATTGGCTACTGAGCGGATCCATGAACGTGCTCCGTGAGCTCGCCTGCGCGCGCTCCTTCTCGACCGGCTACTTCCCCGGAGCGATCGACGACATGAACCTGTTTCGGATGGTGACCGCATCCGCGGCACGAGCGGTCGGCGCCGGAGCCGCGCTCGGTCGGCTCGCGCCCGGGTCGCTGGCGGACGTGCTCGTGGTGCGCCGTCGCGGGCTCGCTCCGCACAGCGCGGTCGTCACCGCCGGACCGGCCGACATCGAGCTCGTGCTGCGCGGAGGCACGCCACTCTACGGTCGCGCCCATTTGATCGAGGCACTGGTCGGCCCGAGCTGCGACGCCGTCGAAGTGTGCGGCGCCGAACAGCGTGCCTGCACCGCGGAGACGGGGTTCGGCTTCGCCGAGCTGCGCGCGGCTGCCGAGGCGACCTACCCGCTCTTCTCCTGCGATCTGCCCCCGAACGAACCGCCCTGCACTCCCTCCCGGCC
>DASXWF010000023.1:0-2040 GCA_036503835.1 Polyangiaceae bacterium
GTTTACAAATTCTGTCAAGCCGTGTGAGCGTACAAAAAAAGCAGCTCCGGGGAGCTGCTGATTTCTAAGGTGCAATTCACAGTGTGGCGTGATCTTGTGGGCGATACTGGGATCGAACCAGTGACCTCTTCCGTGTCAGGGAAGCGCGCTACCGCTGCGCCAATCGCCCATTGAATCCGGCAGCACCGGAAACCATGGTTTTCACCGAGGTGGGTACGGGATTCGAACCCGTGTATACGGCTTTGCAGGCCGCTGCCTCGCCTCTCGGCCAACCCACCGTAGATCCAACACCGAGTAGGCATCGGCACTCCGAGCGGACGACGGGACTCGAACCCGCGACCCTCACCTTGGCAAGGTGATGCTCTACCAACTGAGCCACGTCCGCGTGGAGCCCAGAGAGTACCAGCCGATCCCCGTGAGCGGACAACGCATCTAGTCGCGTCGGTCGGGCGGACGCAGGTCGACGCGCAGCGTGAGAATGCCGTTCTCGATCGTCCCTTCGGCGTCACCGATGATGGCGAAGTCCTGGAAGTCGAGCTGCGACTGCTCGATGAATGCCTTGCGCTCCTCGCCCGCGACCGGTGGCAGCGGCCGCCGTTTGACCGAGGCGGCACGTTCACGAAAGCGGGCGAGCATGGCGTCGACATCGAACGTGGCCATGCCGGCGAGCGTACAAGCGACAACGCGACAGGATCAGCCCGAGCCGACCGGCGGGCGGCCATCCTCAGCGGGAAGGCCCGATGTGTCGATGTGCGGGATGCTCGCCGAAGGGAAGTGCAAGACGCCGTCGGCGGACTCGACCACGGTCGCGACGGCCGCGGCGTCGACCGGCGCGTCCTGGGACGCGTCCTCCGACACCACCTCCACCGGCGCGTCCTGGGACGCGTCCTCCGGCCTGAGCGGTACAGACGCCGCGGCAGCTGCCGCTGCGGCTGCGGCGTCGCTCTGAAGGTCGTCGAAGCCCGGCGCGAGCGGGCCGAGATCGAACGCTGCATCGGGAGACGGAAGCGGCCTGCTCACGACGAGCGGTTCTGCGCCCGGTGGACGCAGGTCGTCGAGCTGGCGGCGCTGCCACACGGGATCGGCCTTGCGCCACGAGCGCTCCCCCATCCGCTCGAGCGGCGCGAGGAGCGGCGGGTCCGAACGCGTGGCGCGGTACAGCCAGATCGCCACGATGATCAGCCCGACCCCGAGCGCAATCAGGAAGAGGATCGCGGCATAGACCGTACGAGTCCGGCTCGGATCGCCCACCGAGCCTGTCAACGCGAGGGGGAACGACATGTCCACGGTGGGCAGAGTGTGGCACGTCCGACGTGCAGTTCAGCAGACGCCGGAACGGCCTCAGCGCTGGTGGAGCAGGCACGACACGGTCGTGCGCCCGCCGACCCGACGCCGGGTCAAGCCGGCTCCGTCGCGTGGGCACGGCGGCAGCAGCGCACGCACCGCCGGAGAGATCGTGCCGGTGTGGCTGCCGCCTCGAGCGAGCATCGCCGGCAGCTCGGTCCGCATCGTCGCGTGCAGCCGCAACACCTCGTCGGACAGGAGCTCGTCAGCGCGGCGCGCCGGATCGATGCTGCTCTGCCAGAGCAGTTCGTCCACGAGGAGGTTGCCGAGCCCCGCGATCGCGCGTTGATCGAGGAGCACCGCCTTGACAGACGTCCTACGCCGACCCAGCGCGCTGGCCAGCTCGTCGGCGGTGACGTCGAAGAGATCGGGGCCGAGTCGGGAGACGTCAGGGTCGAGCGTGAACGTCGCCCAGCGCCGCGGGTCGTTCACCCGCAGCACGCCGCCGTCCGCGAACTCGATGCAGAAGCGGTCCCACGGCGCGAGGTCGCGGCTCGAGCCGTACTCGAGCCGGTCGAGCGCGGGCACCTCGTCGACGATGAGACGTCCCGTCATCCCGAAGTGCAATCCGAGTGTCGGCCCGTCAGTGCGCAGCAGCACCAACTTGCCGATCCGGTCCGCACGCACCACCTCGGTGCCGATCAGGGCAGCGGCGAGTCCCGGTGATGCGTTGCGTTCATCGGCGACCACCGACGC
>DASXWF010000024.1:0-2998 GCA_036503835.1 Polyangiaceae bacterium
GCTCTGGATCGCGTCGGGGAGCGCTGGACGCTGCTCATCGTGCGGAACCTGCTGCTCGGACCGAGGCGCTACTCGGACCTGTTGGAGGAGCTGCCGGGGATCACCACGAACCTGCTCGCGCTGCGGCTCCGCGAGATGGAGCGCGCCGGGCTGGTCGCGAGACGCGAGGCGCGTCCCCCCGTCCGCGCGCAGCTTTACGAGCTCGGCGCGAACGGGCGCGCGCTCGAGCCCGCGATCATGGAGCTCGCGCGCTGGGGAAACCGCTTCATGAGCGGGTCCAACGAAGACGATACGATCAACATCGCCTGGGGGCTCCTGTCGCTGAAGCGACGGTACCGCGGCGGGCTGCGCCTCGTCGCCGAGTTTCGCGTCGGCGAGCGCCGCTTCGAGCTCGCTTTCGAGCCCGGGTACCTCACCGTGAGCGAACGCGACGCGGCGCGCCCCGACATCGTGATCGACGGCGCGCTCGAGGACATCCGCGCCTGGCTTTTCTTCGGGGAGGACGGCGCGGCGCTCCGCTTCGAACGGCGGCTCCGCGTCGACGGCAGCGACGAGCACTGGGCGGCGCTGCTCGGCGCGTTCGCGCCGCGCGAGACCTGGCCGGAGGAGCTGTTGGAGAAGAGCCGGCGCGCGCCCGAAGCGCGCCCCGGCGCATGAATCACGAGCGCGCGCTCAATCGGCGGCCGGATAGAGCGCGAGCGCCGCTTCCGCCCAGAGACGGTTCATGCTGCGGTAGCCGGAGCTCGTCGGATGCACGCCGTCGGCGCTGAGCTCTTCGGGATGGGCTTCGAACCAGGCGTAGAAGTCGGGGCCGCAGGGCAGGCCGCGCTCGGCGCTGATGCGGTCGATCACGGCGTTGAAGTCGGGAACGCTCCGGTGCTCGTCCTGACCGGCGGCGTTCTTGCCGTTCGCAAAGGGAATGCGCGCGAGGATCGGCGTCGCGCCCGAGTCGAGCACCTGCTCGACGATCTCGTTCAGGGTGTCCTCGAAGCGCACGAGCTCCACGTTCTGGTTGCCCCAGGAGTCGTTGGTGCCATAGCCGATCGCGACGAAGCGAAACGAAGCGCTCTGCTCCAGTACGTCGGGGAGGCGGGACAGGGCGCCGGCCGCGGTCTCCCCGCTGATGCCGGCGTTGACGAGCGCGGGGGTGAAGTCCGGACGTGCGGCGCGCACCTGGGCATCGAAATCGGAGTCGCCGAAGTTGCGCGGGAACGCGCCGGAGGTGATGCTGTCGCCGAGGAAGAACCAGCTGTCCGAGGCGCGCTCGTCCGGGGAATCGCTCGCGTCGTAGAGCGCGATTTCGTCGATCACGACCGGCGGCGTCGCTCCGGGAGCCGCCGTCACCACGAAGCGGACCCAGCGCTTTCCCTCGAAGTCGAAGCTCACCCCGCCCGTGCGCACCTCGTTGCCTTCGAAGCTCGCCACCGTCTCCCAGTCCTCGTCGGCGTCGCTGAAATCCGCGGCGGTCTCGACGCGATAGTCGCGCGGAATGGTCGCGCTGTGCGTGTAGTCCGTGAAGGCGGTGTCGGCCCAGGTGAGCAGGAGCCGAGCGGGGCCCTCGCCGACGTCAATCGCGATCCAGCGCGGGTCGTCTTCGGTGGGCGTCCCGAACTTCGCTCCGCTTCCCTCGTGATAAGCGCCGTCCACCACGGCTTCGGGGTTCGAAACGCCGTCGCTCGCCTCGACGCTCTTGCCGACGGACACGAGCGGGTTCGCCGCCTCGACGGTGCCGAAGCGATTCGCCTCCGGATCGCAGCGCGGTCCCGGATCGTCCTCGCCGCCAGCTCCGTCGCCCGCAGCGGGCGAGCCCGCCGTCCCGGCGCCGGACGTACCGCCTCCACCACCGGAAGCTCCGGCGCCGGAGCTTCCTCCCGTGCCGGCGCTGCCCGCGGTCTCGTCGGGCGGCACGCCGTCACCGGTGGAGCACGCCGAGAACGCCGCAAACAGCAGGAGGCCGGCGGACAAGCCGGACCACGAACGGGAACACGCGACCATGAGACGCGCAGAGCGTAGACCAGACACCGGCGCCTCACCAGGCGCGGCACTCTACGCTCAGCGCAACAGGTCGAGCCGATCGGCGACCGCTTCCCAGGCGACGGACGCGCCGCTCCCCGCCGCGAAGCGGCCCTTGAAGGTGGCGCCGGTCTGACCGGCGAGCTCGCCCGGAAACGCGAGGATCTGCTCGTTCAGGAGGTTCGGCGGCGCGCCGACCGGATCGCCCGGCAGGACCGCCGCGTCGAGGCCGCGGAGCTTCACGCCCAGATCCTTCCTTGCATCCGGCTGGGTGTTGAACAGGCACCCGCTCACGTCGCCGCCGGTCGTGTCCTCCCGCACGTTCAAGCGACAGACGCGCACCTCGGAGATCGCCTGCAAGAGCCGGCCGAGGTACGGCGCCTCGTCCTCGCGCAGGGCTTCGCGCAACTTCAGGATGCCTTCCTTCGCGCGAGGATCGCCGAGGTAGGCGAGCATCATCGCGGCATGCAACCGCACGGGGCGGTGATTCGCGTCGAGCAGCTCGGCGAAGCGATCGGACGGCGCCGCGGCGTCGCTCTCGGCCGCCAGGCTGCCGAGCGCGGGGGCCTGCACTTCGACTTCCGTCCCTTCCGCGTCCGTGCCCCACTTGATCGCCTGCCCCGGCAGCAGCGGCCCCTCGAAGAAGAGCGGGCGGCTCGCTACCTGGTTCCTACGCCCGGAGCGCTCCTTTTCGTAGAAGAGGACGAGCAGCGTAATCTCGTCGATCGGCGTGCTGCCGTTGTTGACGACCGCCACGTCGACGTCGGTGTACTTCTTGCGAACGCTCTCGTGCGCGGGAGCACCGCGCCCGGCACGCACGCGCTGCTTGAGGAGCAGGACGCTCAGGCGCGGGATCGGATCGGCCCAGAGCAGCGAGTCCGAGCGCGCGCAGCGGCAAGGATCGCCCGCGCCGAGGACGGGTCCGGCGGCGGCGGGCACCGCGGGCCGCGCGGCGCTCGCCGCGGGAACGGCGGCGGGACGCGGG
>DASXWF010000025.1:0-9011 GCA_036503835.1 Polyangiaceae bacterium
TCGCGCGACGAAGAGACCGGCATCATGACGGAGATGATCGCCGACACCTACGCGCTGCAGGTGGCGGGAGGCACGGACTACGTCCCGAGCGACAACTCCACCACGACCGCCATCAACTACTGCAACGGGCCGCTCTGCTACGATTGGAACTATCGCGGCGCGAACGACAGCCGGCCGCGCGGGGCGGGAGCGAACAACGCGTATTACGACGAGATCGCGCGCTGGGTCAGCCTGACGTACGACGCCTTCGACCGCGTGGGCAACGGCTCGCGCACGGCGACGGGCCTCGTCAGCAACGGCGACTTCTGGCGCAGAGCCAGCACCGGCGCTCCGCTCACGTACACGACCACGGGCTACCTCGGCCGCGACGACGAACCGGTGACGCTGCGCGGCAGCGACTGGAAGAAGTGGGTGGAGAACTGGGTGAAGCGCGACCGGCACCCCTACCTCGGCAGCGTCATCGGCGGTCTCTTCGAAACCGTGACGACCAATCACACCTGGTGCGGTGCCTGCGAGCTCATGGCCGCGCACGACCCGGCGGCCACGGCGAACATCACCATGACCAACGGCTCGACGCGCACTCCGCAGGTGGTGCTCGAACGCATCGACTTCTGCCGCGCCCGCCCGCAAACCTTCGCCTGGATCGGCGATCCGCCGCGCGCGGACGGCCGCTTCAACGTGCTGACCTGCGACGAGTGCGCGGCGTCGCAGTTCGTCGACAACACGCCCGGCGGCACCTACTTCGGGCAATGCCGGCCGTGCGGAGCGGGGATGATCGCCACCCGACACGGTTGCACGGCATGCCCTGCCGGAACCGTGCCGACCGCGAACAACGATTGCCGCCGCTGCCCGGCGAATCAGATTTCGTCCGGCAACAGCTGCGTCGCTTGCCCGTTCGGGACGGCGGCGGACGCCGCGACCAACACCTGTGTCTTCTGCGAACCCGACTCGGTCGTGGACTGGGCGACCACGGCGCTCTGCGGCCAGACGGTGTCGAGGACGGTGAGCAGGAACGGGGCTTCGGGAGATCACTGCCCGAACGACGCGTGGCTCGAGGTGCGGAACATCGCGTCCGGACCGATCGCGGGCAACTACACGACGTTCAGGGCCGAGAACTTCTTCTCCCCGGACATCAACCACTCGACTCAGTGCCCGCAGAGCTCGTCGCAGATCCGCGTCGGGTATCGCTCGGGGTCGAACTTCACCACCCTCCTCCAACCCGCCGCGGCCAGCGGCGTGTACCAGGGTCCGTGTGAAGGGCTCTTCTGCCCGCCCGTGCACTGCGCGCTACCGGCAGTTTCGGCGCTCACGAAGGCGCAGGTCACGACCGCCGGCAACACGCTGAAGGTCCTGGTCAGCGCGCAGCGCAGCGGGACGCCGATCGGCGTGGGCGTGAAGCTCACCCTCACGCCGACCAACCCGCCGAACTGCGGCCCTCGCTGATCCGAGGAAGCAACCGCCCGACAGAAAGGAATCCGGGGTCCATGCCGAACGAACAGCCACTCACCTTGACACCCTCGAGGAGCGGGCTGCCCGCCGGTTGGACCCCGGAACGCTTTCAAAACGAGCTCGAACGAGCAGCCGCGAGCTTCAGCCAGCCCGCGATCCCTTGCACCTCCCTGCGGCTGACGGTGGCCGCGCCGGAGGCGCGCCGGATCGCGGCGGAAGACGGCACGAGCCTGGTCGCCTTCCGCTCGGACGCGTGGTGTCACAACTCGCGTTGCGGGCACATGGATACGTTCCCGGCCCGCGTGATGGCGATGACCGAAACGCATCCGGACGGCGCCCGCGGCGCGGCCATCCGCGAGGCGGACATCGAGCTCAACGCGGTACACTTCCGCTTCACGGACGCCGTGACGAACGTCGATCGCGATGCGCAAGCCGTGCCGCTCCGCGCGGTCTTGTTGCACGAGCTCGGCCACGTGCTGGGCCTCGAAGATCGCTGCGTGCCCGAAGGCCGCCACGGCTTCCACGCGGCGGTCCCGGAACTCGAGCTGTGCGGGCCGCACGAAGCCGAGAGCGTGATGTTCGCGCCGTCCTTGAACCTCGAGCTTTCGCCGCTCGACATCGCGGCGCTGTGCGCGGCCCACCCCGACTCGAGCGCGCCGAGCCTCGCGGCGAGCGAGGGCGTGCCGGGGCCGAGCTCCTCGGATTGGAATCCGCTAGGAGACTCCGGCGTACCGATCGCCGTGGTGCTCTTGCTGGCGGTCGCGCTCGTGCACGCCGCGCGGCGCGGCCGAGCTCAATCGCAGACGACGAGCGCGAACGCGCCGTCGGTCACGACGCCTTCGCCGGTGAAGCGCAAGGCGCGCTTGGCGTAGCCGGGGCAGCTGCGCACGATCGCGGGGTTCACCGTGCCGCTCTGCGTGTCGATGTAGCAGAAGCCGTGGCTTTCGGTCGGCTCGACGAGCTCGTTCTGGCACGCGCTGAGGTCGTCACCCTCGAGCTCGCGAATCTCGCACAGGCAGAAGGAGTCGCAGTCGATGCCGGTCGTGTCGCCGCACTGGTGATCGCTCCGGAGCTGACCGAGCGCGTCGCCGACGTCGTCGTCGCTGGGCTCCATGCGCCCGAGCGACTCGTCGCACTCGCACGCCTCCGCCCGGTGCGCCTCGATCACGGCGCAGGTGGTGCGCTCGCCGTCGGCGGTTTGCTCCGCGGGCAAGTCGCGCTCGATGCAGGTCGGACCGATGCCTTCGCGCAGGCGATCGAGGATGCCGCCGATCGCGGGGTTATAGCCGTAGTTCGGATCGAGCAGCGGGTCGCCTTCGGCCGTGATGTTCTTCGGGCAGATGCTGGCGACGAGCGCCTGGTCGCCGATCTTTCGCAGCACTTCGAGCTGGCGGAGGCCCGGGTACGCCTTGGCCTTGATCTGGACGCCGTCGGTACTCGGCGCCGAGTAGGTGCAGATCGGACTTTGCTTGACGTATTCGTCGGCGTTGCAGTCGCAGCTGGAGACGTTCGACGCGTCGCACGGGAGGGGAGCCTCGAGCGGGAAGATGCACGCGAATTGGAGGTCGTCGCGGGTGGCGGGATCGACCGCCTGCTCGGCGCCGTTGATCGCGTTGGCGTTGCTGCCTGCCGGCGCAATCGCGGAGTTCGGGATCTGGTCCGAGAGCGGATGCTGCGCGCCGCTGGGGCGCGGGTCGATGGACTCGATCATCAACGGATCCGTCGGGGGGATCGGAGGGCGAGCGCCCGGATTACCGCTGATCATGCTCCAGCGGTCGAGATCGAGCAGCTCGCGCGCCGAGAGGTAGTCGAGCCTGCGCGGGTCGCTCAGGCTCTCGCTCGTCGCCAGGTCCTGCCACGGAACACCGATGATTCCGGCGAGGTACACCATGTCCTTGGCGCGGCCCGGCAGCGTGCCGGACGGCTCGAACAGCGGATTCGGGACGAGGTTTCCGTCCAGGCGCGGGTCGATGAACGTTTCGCGAATCGCGCTCGCGTAGCGATCGGACGGGTAGAGCAGATTGATACCGAAGCGCTGCACTTGCTGGAAGCAACGCTGATTCATGCTGTCGGTCGCGATCGACAGGTAGTTGCCGTCCGGGCAGCCCTCGGCGGCGTTGTCGCCACAGCCCGGGGCGGGGCCGAGAATGCACGGGCGACAGCATTCGTGGTTCGGATCCGTCTTGCAGCTCGCGGTCGCCGCCGGCATGCGCCAATTGTTCGCGTTGACCCCGCCCTTGAACCCGGCGAGCCATCCCTGCGCGCCGTTCTCGTCGAGGATCGAGCAGTCGTTCTCGTCGCTGACCATGATGATCGCGAGCAACGAATCGGGGCGCAGGAACGCCGCGCGCTGCGCCAGAACGGCCTCGTTGACGGCGCCGCGCACGCTGGTCGTACCGTTGTTGTCCATGCTCCCGACCGGCTCCGGATCGACGAGGAAGCGGTACCAGGACTCGAGCGAGCTTTCGTAGCCGCAGCCGAGCTGACCGGCGCTGTTGATCTGTGCGGTGAAATCGGCGCCCAGCGCGGTCGTGTCGTTGCCGGGCTGCCAGGTCAGAAATCCGTGCTCGTTGCCGGGAATGCCGGTGCGTACGCTGCCGATGAGCTGCGCCTTGTCGTCGGGGGTCCGGCCACCGGCCGTTTCGGAACAGACGTCCTGGCTGCCGTGGTGGCCGAGGCTCGAGGTGATGATGCCGACGTGGATGTCCTCGAGCGGAGGAAACTCGGGCGCGCCGCTCGCGCACACGCCGCCGGACGAGGCGACGGTTCCGGTGGGGTCGCCGTCCTGATCGATGCAGCGGGGCGTGACGAGGCGCGCGAGCAGCAGGGGTACCGCCCTGCCCATGAAGCGTTGCTTGTCGCTCATGGAAATCGAATTGTCGATCATGAAGAGCAGATCGATTTTCTTGGTCGCCGACTCGCGGATGCGCACGATGGGCGGACCGTTCACCGGAGTGCCGCCGCTGCCGCTGCTGCCGCTGTCGGCGTCTCCGCCCTCGCCACCGGAGCCCGAATCCGCCGCGACGCCGCCCTCACCGCCCGCGTCGCTGCCGGCCGTACCGCCCGCACCGCCGCTGCCCGCGCCGCTCCCCGCCGCGCCGCTCGAGCCCGCAGCGCTGCTCCCGCTGCTTCCGGCGTTGCCGGTTGCCGCCGTCGCGCCAGCGCCGTCGTCGACACCCCCGTTGCCCGCTTCGAGGATGGCACTCGTCCCTCCACCGCCAACTCCGGCGGTTCCACCGGAGGAGGGACGATTCCGTCCGTCGGTGGTGTTTTTGCCACCACATCCGACCAAGCCCAAAATCGAAAAAGCCAGCACCAAACCCCGAGTTCCCATGACGCATCCTTATCACGAGGGCCGCGAGGACGCGCGTCTCCGCGACCCCACTCTCGTGTGACGGGGCACGCGCGGGGGAGATTCACCACCCGGAGCCACGAAATGCTCGGGGGAAGCGGGCACACGAATGTACTAAAACCGGGTGACCGGCGTTCAGGCACTCGGTCGCTGGCGACGCCGGAAGGCGAGCAGCGCGATGCCGAGAGCGAGCAGCGCGGAGAAACCGCTCTTCGACGTCGAGCCGGCGACCGCGCAACCGCCGGAGTCGTCCCTGCCGTCGCCGTCGTCTCCCCGTGTGCCGGCTTTCGGCGCGGTCCCCGCCGTGGCCGAGCCCGCTCGTCCACCGGACTGAACGCCCCCGCTTCCTCCGCTCGTGGAGCTGCCGGAAACGCCGGTCACGCCGCCTCCTCCTGTTGCGCCCCCGGTGCCGACTCCACCGAAGCCCGTGCCCCCGCTGCCGCCGCCACCTTGCGTGCCGCCCGCTCCGCCGATTCCACCCGTGACGCCGCTGCCGGCCACGCCGATGGACCCGGCGCTGCCGCCGTTGCCGCCCGGCATACCCATTCCGCCAGCACCGGCAGGTCCGCTGCCGCCCGCGTTCTGACCGCCCATGCCCGCTTGTCCGGTGCCCGCAGTACCGGCTGCGCCCGCCGCGCCACCGGCACCGCTCGTTCCACCCATGCCGCCGGCGCCGCCGCTACCAGCGGGACAGTCCGGTTCCGGATCGGTCGCATTGTCCTGGTCGAGGCCGAAGAACGCGAGGATGTCGGCTTCCTCGTAAGCCATCGAGTGGGTGCCGTTACGGCCCGCCCAAGCCTCGAACCGAGTCGTACCGCACTCGTCTTTCCAGAACTGGCGATCGTACGTGGCGACCGACGTCATCTTGGTGTCGGTCGAATCCGGCATCGTGGGAAGATCGAGGACGTTCGTCCATTGCTTGATGGCTTCGGCGTAGTTGGGGTAGGCGATCGTCGTGTCGTTCGTGCCGTGGAAGATTTGAATGCGCGGACGATGTCCCATGTAGCCCGGGTACATCGCGCGTGCCTGGTCCCCCCACTGCTGCGCCGACTTGGTCGTGCGGCCACCAGCGCAGTTGTTGCTCCACTGCTGTCCGGAGTCGAAACCGTCCGCCCAGCAGCCCGCAGGGACTCCCGCTCTCGCTGAACCCGCCCGAAAAACGTCCGGATAGGTGGCGAGCAAGGCTTGAGTCATCATCGCGCCCGACGAGCCGCCCATCACGTAGACGCGGCTCGCGTCGCCGTCGTACTGGCCGAGAACGTAGTCCACCATCTGGACGATCGCTTGGGTGTCGCCGCCGCCGTCGTGCGTGAGCGACTGCATCGTGCCGACGTCCCAACAGTTTCGACCGGTCGCCTCGGGCAGGATGATGATGAAGCCACGGCTGTCGGCGGCCGACCGAATCCCCGTGATGCTGTTCTGGTAGCCGCTGACGGGAGTCCCGCAGGAATGGCAGGCAACGACGATCGGCGGTTTGTCCGCCAGGTTGTCCGGCACGTAGATGTACATGTTCACGTAGCTAGGCACGCCCGTCGCTCCCCACGTGGAGCGACTGACCTGGGTCACGGACGCGGCCTGCGCCGGCACGGCTGCGAAGAGGCCGAAAGCGCACGATGCGATCCCGAAACCGGCGGACCGATAACGATTCATGGCGGTGTACCTCGTGGGCGCAAGCGTCGAACGAGAACGCGCGCTGGTATTCTCCGTCCTATCGCCACGCGCGTTTGCACGCAACTCGCGCGTCGCTTCTTCCGCAATCAGAAAAGTGAAGTCCTTCTTTACGGAAGAGACGAATCTCAAAAGTGACTCTTACGAGTCAGATCTGCGGTTCGCGACGGGCTGGGGCAACCTGGTGCGACGTGGCGAAGCTGCGCTGCCGAGAGCCGCGCGTTCGTCCGCAAATGAGACGACCACAGCGAGCTTCACCGCGCAGAACGTGCTCCCGGCCGCGAACTCGTTCTCCGATCGGTAAAGGCATCGGGCTTGCATTCGCTCCGGCGGACCCTTTCCCGGAGTGACGACCCATGGTGGATCTTGGTGCGCGCAACGTCGCGCGCGCTGCCGCGTGCCTTTGTTTGGTGTTGGGTTGCGATCGATCGGCAACACCGAGCGACGATCCTTCCGCCGGCTACGCGGGCGGCTCCGGGGAAGGAGGCTCTTCTTCCGGAATGACGGCGAGTGACGCGGGCAGCGCGGCTGTCGCCGGTGGCGCAGCCACGAGCCAGGGCGGAACGAGCGGGCAAGGCGCGAGCGGACGAGGCGGAGCCAATGCTGGGAGCAGCGCAGCCGGTGCCGAGTCGGGAAGGGGCCCTGGCGACGACGGGGGAAACGGCGGTGACGGCGGTGACGCCGGGAACGCCGGTGAAGCTGGTGAGATGCAAGGTGGCACCGGCGGAGCGCCGGACGCGCCTGGCGGTGCTCCGCACCAAGGCGGCGCGTCCGGCGAGCAGGGCGGGGAGACGTCGGCCGGCGCCGGCGGGACGAGTGGAACGGAGGCGGGCAGCGGAGGAACGGCTGCAGGCGCTGCAGGAACTTCGGGCGGTGGAGGTTCGGGCGGTGGAGGTTCGGGCGGTGCGGCAGGGAACGCCGCGAGTGGCGCGGGTGGCACGGCGGGCGACTCCACGGGCAGCGGTGGAACGGCGAGCGCCGGAAACGCGGGCACCGGCGCCAGTTCGGGAACGGCGGGTACGACGGCGGGCAGCGGCGGCACTGGGTCGGGAGCGGGCGGGAGCGCCGGAGCGAACTGCGCGTTCAGCGTGGATGTCGCTGCGAGCCCGCACATTCCCAGCGTCGGAATCGTGGAGTGGTCGACGACACTCGCCGGCGTCTCGCGTGCGAATGTCGTTTACGAGCTCGACGGCGCCGGAGACGACGTCCTGAATCGCGGCGGCGCGGCTCCGGTCGAGCTCGCCGGAGAGCGGCACCGCACGCTGCTCTTGGGATTGAAGCCGGAGCGAACGTACACCGTACACGTCGAAGCGGAGACAGCGGACGGAACGCGCTGTCGCAGCGAAGGCCACACCCTCGCAACGGGAGCGCTTGCCGGAGCGCCGAGCGTGACACGTACGGCGCCCCTGGCGAACGCCCAGGCACGTGGGTTCATCGTGACGTGCGGAGGCGTCGGAAGCCGCGGGCCGGTCATCATCGTGGACGCCGACGGAGACGTCGTGTGGACGGCGCCGGCGCCCGACAGCTGTAGCCGCGCGCGCATCGACTACGAGGGAAAACGGCTCTGGATGCTCGCGATCAACCCCGCGAATCGCGGCGGCGACCTGCGTTCGATTTCCATGGACGGCGCGGAGAAACAAGCGAGCCTGCCCGGGCTGGAGCGCGCGCATCACGATCTTGCCGTCCTGCCGGGAGGCCGCATCGCGGTCTTCGCCTGGATCGGAACCGGGTACGATCCGGAGAGCGATCTGCTGGAATGGCGGCCGGACGGGAGCGTGACTCGCCTGTTCCGCGTGGGCGGGAATCTCTACGCAGGCGGGCAGAGCGTGTTCGGCGGCAGCGCGCAGAGCTACCACTGCAACTCCATCACTTATCTTCCCGACGACGACAGCTTCACGATTGGAGATCGCAATCCGAACCTGTTCGTGAAGGTGTCGCGAAGCGGGACTCCGGTGTGGCAATTCGGCGGAAGCTGCTCGGCCGCGCGAGCGCCGCGCTGCGTTCCGGGCTCGTGGCGCGTGAACCACGGCCATCATCTGCTCGACGACGGGACGTTCGTGTTCTTCAGCAACGCCGACTGGCAGGCGAGCACGCCCTCCAGCGTCGAGGAGTTCCAGCTCGACATGTCGGAGGCTCCGAGCGCGTCGGCGCGCGGACACTGGCCGGGAGCCGGGAACGAGCACAGCGATACGCTGGGCGACGCGGAGCGCCTGCCGAACGGGAATACGCTCGTCACCTTCTCGAACAACGGGATGATCTACGAGCTCGATCCGGATTGGAACGTCGTGCAGACGCTGCGCGCGACCTCGTTCGGCTACACCGAGTGGCGCGAGTCCTTGTACGGACCGCCCTGGCGCTGACGGTGCCGGCCGTTGAATCCAAGCGTGTGGTCGCGGCGTGCCGCCACGGGCGTGCCGGGTTGCACCGCGTGCGAGTCGACCGGAAGCCGTTTTCCTCGATTGGAAGTGGAGACGCGCTTGGCACGTGTGTTGCTCGAAGGGGCTGGAGCCGGCGCGCGGGAAGCGCGTTCGGCTTTCCACTT
>DASXWF010000026.1:0-8180 GCA_036503835.1 Polyangiaceae bacterium
CTCCGCAAGACCCCGGAGAGCCGAACCTGCCGAACGTGGACGATCCGATGCTCGAACCGCCGGCGCCGGCGGTTCGAGCATCGGATCGTCCACGTTCGGCAGGTTCGGCTCTCCGGGGTCTTGCGGAGGATTCGCCGGTGCGGCGGCCGTAGCTGGCGGCTTCGGCGCGGCGGCCGGGGCGGGACGCGGAGCCGGAGGAGCCGGTTGCGCCATGGCCACGTGCGCAAAGGTGGCCGAAGCCAGGATAAGCCAGGGGGTCGCCTTCTTCATGCCCGATCGATAGTTCCGAGCAGGCGGAGTGGAAAGCCTAGAAATCGCGCTGCTTCGCGATTCGGGCAGCGCGGGCGCGAATCCCTAGCCGGGGAGCGGTTTGCCCTCGCGCCAGGCGGCGACGGCGGCAGCGGCTTCTTCGCACGACCAGCCGAGGCTGCGCTCGAGAAGTTGCGCTGCTTTGACCGCATGGCCGGAGCGCGCGAGAGCGTGCGCGTACGAGCTCGCGAGAGCGGGTTCGCGAGGTTCGGCACGCAGCGCGGCAGAGAGGTGGCGCAGGGCTTCACGCGGCCGGTCGAACGCCACGTCCAGCAAATGGCCGAGATTGTGGCGGTAGCCGGCGTGATCGGGCGCGAGCAGAAGCGCCTGTTCGTAGGCGCGCCGGGCGGCGCGAAAGCTACCGAGCAACGTCCGGGCGATGCCCAGCACGCCGAGCACGCGCGGATCAGGTCCGGCGCGGAGCACGTCTTCCGCGAGCCGCGCGGCGCGAAACGGCTGCTCGGACAGGATGAGCTCCGCGAGCTCGATCTTGGCGAACAGCTGCTCGGGCGATCCGGGGTCGGCGCTCTTGATGAGCTTTCCGAGCATGGCGAGCAGGTCCCGCTTCGGTAGGCCCCGCGAGATAGCCCAGCTCACGTTCGAGAAGAGCTCTTCGACGGCCGAGTCGGGCATATTCCCTTCGACTCTAGCGCGAGGGGGCGGCCCCTCGCAACGCCGCGTCGCTGCCGGTCAGCCGCGCCGGGCTCGTTCGGCCATGGCGCGGCGGCCGGCGATGATCGTGCCGTTCAGCGCGGCCACCACGCGCTCCACGTCTTCGCTCCGGACGCCGACGAAGGTGTGCTTGTGGCGCACGCGCACGTACTGAGCCGTCTCGGGGCCGATGCCCGCAGCTTCGAGCACGGTCTGGTAGTCGCTCGGCTTGGCGCCGTCGCGACGGCCGACGCTCACGTAGATCTCGTTCGCGCCGTTCGGACCTTCGGCGCCTTCTCCTTGCTCCTCGACCTCCGCCTCTCCCGGCGCCTCCCGGGCGCTCGGTTCGCGGGCCTGGCTCGGCCGCTCGGGCTCGAAGCGCGGAGGCTCGGCGTCCGAGACTTCGAATGAAGGCAGGTCGAACTCCGGCAGGCCGGGCGCGGCCGGCCGATCGCGGTCGCGCTCTCCAGGATTGCGGTCCCGATCGCGGTCGCGACGGTCGCGCCTGCGACCGTCTCTTCCGCGCCCCTCGCGTTGTTCCTCGCGCCCGCGCGGAGCGCGTTCCAGCTGGGGTGTGCGTTCCGGTGGCCGAGCACGTTCCGGCTGAGGTGCGCGCTCCGCCTGGGGTGCGCGCTCCGGCGGCCGAGCGCGTTCCGGCTGGGGTGCGCGCTCCGCCTGAGCGGCCCGCTCCGGTGGCGCCGCCTTGGGCGGCTCGGCCGCCTTGGCGGGCTCGGGTGCGCGCGCTCGGCGCGCAGCGGTCGCTTCTTCGAGCGCGTCGGGCCGAGCGCCGAGGTGGTCGCGCAAGAGGCCCGCGACGATGATCTCGGCCTGCTCGTGCGTGAGCAGCCGGCGGGCGAGCGCGAGATCGTCGGCGTGCGGGCGCCGCGTCGAGAAGGCCTCCGTGAAGAGGCGCAGGAGATCGGCCTCTTCGCGCGTCTTCTTCTCGCGCAGGCTCGGCAGCTGCCGCTCGATCGGCCGAAGCTTGTAGGTCAGCCGCAGAAGGTAGAGGTTTCCCACGTCGCGCGGCCCCACGAGGGCGATCGCGACGCCCGTGCGGCCGGCGCGCCCGGTGCGGCCGGTGCGGTGCACGTAGGCTTCGGCGCTCTCGGGAAAGTCGTAGTTGATGACGTGGGTGAGGTGGGAGATGTCGATGCCGCGCGCCGCGACGTCGGTGCAGACGAGGAAGCGCAGCGCGCCCTTGCGCGTCGCCTCCATGACGCGCTCGCGATCGTTCTGCGGCAAGTCGGCGTTCAACCACTCGGCCGCGAAACCTTGCTGGTCGAGCGCGGCCGCCACGCGCTTGGTTTCGTCCTTCGTGTTGCAGAACACGATCGCGCTCTCCGGATCCTCGACCTCGATGAGCTGCGTGAGCGCGGCGAGCTTGTCGCCCGGCACGATGTAGACGAAGTGCTGGATCTCGAGCGCGCCGATGTGGTCGCCGCTCAGCGTGACGAACTCCGGAGAGCGCAGCCGCGTCTCCGCGACGCGCCGGATGTCGGGCGGCAGGGTGGCGCTGAAGAGCAGCGTCTGGCGCGACGGCGGCAGGAACGACAGGATGTCGGTGATCTGCGGCAGAAATCCCATCGAGAGCATCTCGTCGCTCTCGTCGAGGACGAGCGCGCGGATGGCGGCGGGATCCATGGTCTCCCGGTGCAGGTGATCGAGGACGCGGCCCGGAGTGCCGATCACGATCTGGGCGCCGGCGCGGATCTCGTTGATCTGGCGCCCCATCGGCGCCCCGCCGTACACAGCCGTGCAACGCACGCCGCGGTGCTTGGAGAGCGCGTCGAGCTCGCGCGTCACTTGCAGCGCAAGCTCGCGGGTCGGGCAGAGCACGAGCGCTTGAACCGCGGCCGTGCCGCGCCGCACGACCGAATCGATGAGCGGCAGCCCGAACGCGGCGGTCTTGCCCGTGCCGGTGCGCGCCTGCACGACGAGATCCTTGCCGCGCGCGGCGAGCTCGAAGACCGCCTTCTGGACGGGTGTGGGGTGAACGTAACCGAGTTCATCGACCGCTCGGCGCACTTCGGGCGAAAGCGGGAGAACGTCGAAGGTGGCGGGAGCGGTGGTCTCCTCGGACATGGACTCAATGATTCTCGGGATGGGGCTCTACGGTCGTTGCGGAGCCGGGGCCGGCTTCGCGTTCGAGCTCGCGTTCGAGCTCACGCGCCCGCCAGCGCTGCCCGGCGAGGGCGCCCGCCTCATACCGTATTGCGTGCTCCTCCGCATACCGGAGCGCGTCGACCTCCTTCAGAAGGTGCCGGAGCCGGGGCTCGGGCTCGCAGAGCGGGTCGAGCGCGGGGCGTGATTCCCACTCGGGCAGCAGGCCGGCCCGGAACTGCGCGAGATTCTTGCGCTCGCCGGCGTTCGACATCCGCGCCGCCGCGCGAGCCCGGTCGAGAGCCTGGAGCAGCCCGCTCATCCCGGCTGCGCAGCTCGCGGGCGGCGGCCCCGACGGCGGATCCCAGACGGCCTTCATGATTTGTAGGCTCCAGATCGCCGTTGGGACGCTCACCACGGCTGCCAGCGCCAGGGTGCCGATCCGCCGGCCGAGGCGTCTCGCGCGCGAGCGCGAAGGTCGCGTCATGCTGGGCCCCTTTCACCATGCCCGGGAGCGGCCCGTCAAACGCGGCCCGCGGGCCGGCTCGGGGCAGCCGTTGACCCCGAGGGGCCACTCCTCCATAGTTCTTTCACAAGAATTTGAAAGCTCAGAAAGTCCCAGACGCTCCCGGGCTCGATCTGGCGCAGGCAGTCGGAATTCTGTGCGGCGCGGTCGAGGCGCGCGCACCCGAAGCCCGCGCCGAACGGCGGCTCGGGGAAGTGATGGCGCTCTTCGCCGACGATCTCGCCTGGGTGGAGCGCGAGCTCGCGGCGCAAGTCGAGGTGGGTCCCGTGCCGGCGACGGACGCCGCGCGCCATCTCACCGGGCTCGGCGGCAAGCGCCTTCGCCCGCTCGCGCTGCTGCTCAGCGCGGCGTGCTTCGGCAAGATCCCGCCCGCCGCGCGCGAGCTCGCGGTGGTCGCGGAGCTCGTCCACTCGGCGACGTTGCTGCACGACGACGTGATCGACGACGGGGCGGAGCGGCGGGGACGGCCCTCGTCGCGTGTGCTCTGGGGCAACGCGGTGAGCGTTCTGTCCGGCGATCTCCTGCTCACGCACGCGCTCGATCGAACGCAGCGCAACGCGCCGGAGGTCATGTCCGATCTGATCACGACGCTGAGGCGTCTGGTCGAGGGCGAAATCATTCAGCTGCGGGGGCGCGTCGAGCTGGACGTCTCCGAAGCCACGTACGAGCGCATCCTGCGCGACAAGACCGCGTCGCTCTTCGCCTGGGCGACACGCACGGGCGCGCGGCTCTCGGGCGCGGACGCCGAGGCGCAGGCCGCGATGAGCCGGTTCGGCGAGGAGCTCGGCTTCGCGTTCCAACTCGTGGACGACGTCATCGACTACCGCGGACCGGAAAGCGGCAAGTCGTTGCTCACCGATCTCAAGGAAGGCAAGCTGACGCTCCCGCTCGTGCTCGCGGTGGCGCGCCGGCCGGAGCTCGCCGTGCCGCTCGGGCGCATCTTCGCGGGTGACCGCGAGCCGGTGGCCGCGGTGAGCCGCACCGTCGTCGAATGCGGAGCGTGCGACGAAGTGCGTTCGCGTGCGCGCGCCCACACGCGCCGCGCGATCGAAGCGCTGGAGGCCGTGGCGAAGAGCCCGGCGCGCTCCCTGCTGGAGAGCGTCGCGGGCGAGCTGGCCGAACGCGCGGCGTAGAGCCCGTCGCGTGCGGGTCAGTTCAGATGGCCCGGAGGCACCGAGTGGTCGGGCTCGGGATCGAGGAAGGTCGCGGTGATTTCGCGCTCGAGCGCGCCCGCGATCTCCGCCTCCACGAGCTCGACGGAGCCGGCGAGGCGCTCGACGTTGCGCTGGTAGACGAAGACGCGCGCCGTGAGCGGGAGCGACTTGTCCTCGGTGTTGATGCCGTCGAGCAGGAGCAGCGCGCGCGGATCGACTCCGTCCACGACGACCTCCACGCCCGGCACGTCCGCCGCGTACACCTCGCCCTCGCGCACGTAGACCTTCAGCGACTCGGGCAGCGCGTCGATGGCGCGGCGGGCCTGCCCCTCGAACGTCTCGCGGGACAGTGACCAGGGCGGGGGGGGAATCTCGAGATCGAGCTCCCGCGAGCGCAAGAACGCGGTCGTCGCGCCGGAAGCGTCGCCGCGCTCGTCGCGGATCAGGCCGAGGTAGTACCAGGCCTCGGCGTTGCGCGGGTTCCGCTTGGCCGCCTCTTCCACGAGCGGGAAGGCGCGCTGCACGTCGCCGACTTCGTAGTGGGCGCGTCCGACCAGGAACAGGTGGTTCGGGTTTTCGAAGGGGCCGGCGGGAAAGCGCGCGGAGACTTCCTTCGCTCCGTCGATCTCACCCTTGCCGAGCAAGGCGTCGAACTTGAGCAGCAGGGCATCCACGATCTCGTCGTCCGTTTCGGCGAGGTCGAGGGCCTGGTCGCACATGGCGATCGCTTCGTCGAACTCGCCGAGCGGGTGGATGTAGACCTCGGCGGCGTTCAGCATCGCTTCGAGGTAGGTGTCGTCGAGCGCGATGGCCTGGCGATAGCTGTCCACGGCCTCTTCGAACTCGCCCTTCAGGGCGGCCACGTAGCCGAGCAGGTTGTGCGCCTCGGGTGATTGGCCGTCGAGCTCGAGCGCTCGCCGTGCACTGAGCTCCGCGCCGCGCGGGTCTCCCCGTTGCACGAGATCCCAACCGCGGTCCAAATGCGCAGAAAACTGGTCCATCCGAGGCTTCTTGATGGCTTGCTCGCGGCAGCGAGTCAAGAGCGCGCTTTTTTGTCTGTCGAGTGGGGCCGCGCCCAGGTTCGTCGAGTGGGGCCGCGCCCAGGTTTGTCGAGTGGGGCCCCGGCCCCACTCGGGTCACAGTTCGCTCATTCGTGAACGACGATGCGGGTGCCGCTGCCTTCGGGGCGGGACCAGAGGCCATGAAAGCCGGCGCGGGCTTCGGGGGAGCTGAAGAAGTAAAGCCACTTCGCGTCGAGGGGCGCGAGGTTCACGCAGCCGTGGCTCATTTGTACGCCGTAGTTGCCGTGCCAGAACGCACCATGGAGGGCATAGGCACGGTGGAAGTACATGACGTAGGGGACATCCTCGATGCTGTAGGGGAGGTCGCCGGCGGCGCTGCCGTCCCCGTCCATCGTCGTGGTCAGGTGCTTCTCCCGCACGCGCCACTCACCCGTGGGGGTGCGATGGTCCTTTTCCTTGTCTTTCGACTCTTTCCCGCTCGAAATCAGGGTCGCGAAGACGGGGCGCGTGCCCACGAACGCGATCAGGGTCTGCGAAGACAGGTCCACGTCGATCCAGCGTTCGTCCGGGCCGAGATCGGCCGGCAGGGGACCGGGTTCGGTGACGCGGACGTGCGCCGCCTTCAGCCAGGTGCCTTCGGCGGTCTCGAGGTAGCGCGTCGAGCCCTGCTCGAGCGCCTTGCCGGTGAGCGAGATGGCCACCTGCTTGTCGATCGATTTCGAGTTCTTGGTGGTCTTCGTTTCCGGATCGATCTCGTAGGTCGCCACCTGCTTGCGGCCCCCGTAGCCCCAGCCGATCGGCAACTTCAGCGCCGAGCCGTCGAGCTCGACGCCCCGAAACTTGGACGCGCCCGTCTGCCAGAAACGCTCGGCCGGCGCGACGAGGCCCTTGGTGGTTTTGTACCAGGTGCGCTCGTTCCAGCGAAACGTGCGATCGACCGCCACGAAAAAGCCGGTCACCATGCGCTTGGCGAGGATGTCGTCGGCGTCGGCTTCCAAGTGCTCGAGCTTGATCTCGTGCAGGCGCTCTTTGATGTTTTCCTGTTGCCACCAGGGTTTTTCGGGCTCTTCCACGCCGATGCCGGCGTCGGCCATGCCGGGATCGAGCAAGGCGGCCGTCGCGTTCGGTCCCACGTTCGAGCCGGGCGCCGGTTGAGAGGCCCCGCTCACGATCGTCGGGCCCGCCGCCGGCTTCGGCGCGGGAGCGCCCGCGTCGGCCGTGTCCGTCTTCTCGCTCTTCTCCTTGTTCTCGGTGAGGTACGGCTCGTACTTGAGCATCTGCTCGCGCGACGGGACCGAGTGATAGAGCGGCGTGCCGTGCTTGGCGTTGCGCGCGTACGTGTACGGCAACACCTCGTTGAGGTTCGGCGCGGTCATCGCGAACTTCACTTCCGCGCTGTTGGGATTGACGGTGCCGTAATTGCCGCAGATGAAGCCGCCGCCGATCACCTCGTACCAGCCGGGGTTGCAACCCTTGCGCGACGTGGGCTCGCCCTTCACGGGCAGCTTGCCGCCGCTCCGCACCCAGCCGACCTTGGCCGCGCGCTCGAACGACATCTCGCTGTAGACCCCCGCCGCGGGCGAAGTGACCACGAACCAGGGTCCGTCGTGCTTCGGCTGTTCCGGGAACGCGCTGAGCGGCCGGGAGGGTTCCTGGGGAGCGGGTGCGGCCGGAGCCGCGGAGGCGCTCGGGGCAGGGACGAGCTCGGCGGGCAGGCGAGGGGAGCCCGGCTGGGCCGGAACCGCGGCTGAGCGGCCGGCCGCGGCTTCGCCCTCGTTCGGGGCGGCGCCGGGGCTGTTACAGCCGGCCAGGACGGCGAGCCAGGCGAGCCCGAGAAGGCGGGGGCGGAAGCGGGGCATGTCGGGGGTCACGTAGCGGATGATCGAGAGTCTTTCCATGATGCGGGCGGCGAGTGCCAGTTCTCGGCGGCTTCCTGGGTTCGGGTTACAAGGGATGTGCCACGCCGACGGGTCCCCAGATCGCCCGCATGAACGCACGACGCTATCCTGAAGCTGTGGGACCCTGGACCCAGTGGCGCGGTCAGTCCGACACGGCGGATCGCCGGATGCGCTGGCTGGTCCTGATTTCGCTGCTGCTCCACACCCCCCTGACGCCGCTCCTCGCCCTCTTCGGGCTTTTCACCTGGCTCTCCACCCCACCGGACGAAGGGCCGGAGCCCCCCCCACTCACTGCCATCCCGGTTGACCTCATCGAAGAGGACGAGCCCGGGACACCGCCTGGCGGCGCCGAGCCGCCCCCACCGGTCGCCGTGGAGCCCGAGGCCGTGCTTCCCCCGCCCGAGCCCAAGAAAGAACCGAAGGGCCAGCTGGTGCGCGACGCGGGGGTGCCGGACGCGTCCGAGCCGGACGCCGAGCCTCGCGATGCGGGGCCCGATGACGCCGACGCGCGCGCCGAGCT
>DASXWF010000027.1:0-1879 GCA_036503835.1 Polyangiaceae bacterium
CGACCACGCGACCAACCTGGGCGAGCTGGTCGTGTTCATGGTCAAGGGCAAGGACATCCGCCACGTCGGCAAGCTCGCCGACGCCGGCAACACCCCCACGCGCCAGTAGTAAACGTCGTCAGACGCTGCGCTCACCTCCAAAGTCCGATGAATTCGATCAGATTGATCGATCGTGGGGTTTCGCGAGACACCGCAACTGTTTGCCCTCGCCCCGCGACAGCGGGGAGAGGGGAAGGGAGAGGGGCCCCGCTGTATTGAGGCGCCGTTCCCCTCTCCCGCCGGCCTTCGGCCGGCGACCTCTCCCCGCCATCGCCTCAAGATTGATCGGAGGAAGTAGAGGGAATCATTTGGGTGTAGAGGTGCTCGGCCCTGCGGAGCTCTTCGAATCCGCGACCGAGTACCTGCCAGCCCGGAGGACCATTGCTCTTGATGTGTCCGCCCAGATCCGCGATCGCAGTCGCGGCGTCTCCGATGGTGGGCTCAGGCGGGAGAGGCTTGCCTCGTACGATCAGGCGCAGGACGGTGAGCTGCCGTGGTGACAAGGCGTCCATGGCGGGTCGGTGGGGTTCGTCGCGGGCAGTGCTGCGAAGGACGAGGAGCTGCCAGGCGACGGGGATGTAGATACCGAGGAGATTCTCCAGGCTTGCCAGGCTCTCGAGTTGGGACTGTTCGAAGTTGCAGCCAGTCTTGAGAGCCTTGAAGTACTCCTCAATCACCCAGCGGGCGCGGTAACCGTCGATGATTTGTTCCACTTGGTCTTGTGTGTCGACTGGCTCGGATGTGAACAGGCGCCATTCCACTGGAGGCTCGCCAGGCATTGGCTCCGGTTCCCAAACGCGAACGACGTTCACGGTGATCGACGCCGGCAAGTCACCGTCGAAGGCAGCCTTGGGCTTGTGCAAGGTGACTCGGGTGGTCGAGACAGCAAGCTGCGCCTGACGGGCGCGACGTGCAGGATTCCGCCGTCGGCTCTCGGGCTGTCGCGCCGGGTGTCGGGCTGAGAGCTTCACTTCTCGACTGAATCGCAGCGGGGTCGACTGCACTGCCGTCGACAACAGACCTTCGTCAATCAGCCGTTCCTGACCGCTGCGGATGATGAAACGCTGCCCGTCTCCGACCAGCGAGGACAGAAGCTCATAGATATCTGCTTCGCGATCCATCACGTGAATGGCCTCGATATCCCCCAACTGCTCGCTGGCGATATCGACACCGCGCCGCCATCGCAGCGACTCCCTCTCCGGGTCTTTCTTCCGCGCGACATTGTCCCGTCGGCCCTTGCGTGCGGCCCGTACGATCGTTTCGATTCCCAGAACGCCCAGTGGAGTGCGCCGACCATCAGCGCTTACGGCCAACTTGAAATGGGCGATGAATCCATCGCGACGGTTTCTGCTCAGCAGACCGAGTCCTTCCCGCTCGGTCGAGAACTCGAACTCCGTGGTGTCGCTGACGACCAGAACCTTCTTCGCCACGCGAGCACGCCCGACCGTCGCTGCCACATGCCCGGCTATCACCCGGTCGAGCGTAACCTGCCGGTTCGAAAGGAAGCGATACGCACCCTCTCGCGCCGCCGTACTACCCATCGCTCTCGGCAGGCTCGCGCCAGGCCTTTCGACCAGCGCCGCCGCCATTCGCTGAGCCCGCGTCGTCAGCCGCGGGTCTCCCAGTCTTACCCCTTCGAACTCCGCTCGTACCTCGGGAACCAACATGTCTCCTCAGAGATCATGCTGGCCTCCCGACGTCTAGATACTTGTGTGGGATCTTGAGGCGGCAGCGGGGAGAGGTGAAGATCTCGAACGACGCGTTCGTGCGAATTCGAGGGTCTCCCTCAGGTGAGGGAGAGGGGCCCCGCTCTATTGCAGCGCCGCTCCCCTCTCCCGGC
>DASXWF010000028.1:0-2463 GCA_036503835.1 Polyangiaceae bacterium
CCCGGACACGGACGCGGCGCTTTCAGCACTCGGCATCACCGTGGGCGAGCGGCGCGAACTCGCCGCTCGTTATTCCGTCGGCGCCTCGCTCTGGCGCGTTCCGATTCGCCACTTCACCCCCTGGGACTGCAACTTCCCCTACGGCCCGGACCCCGGTGATTGCGCTCCGTCCGAGGAGTGCGGTGACTCACCCGACCCGAACCCCCCGGAGCCCGATCCGGAACCCTGCACCGAGAACGGCTCCATCATCGAGTGCACCAATCAGACCTTGCGCGAGCGCTTTCCCGTGCCGGGAACTCCCTTCACGCTCGACTACTCGAGCGATCGGGTTCCTGGCTTCACCGCTCAAAATACGCTGCGCATCCCCATCACCGGCGCCACGCCCATGCCCAGCACGGCGCGCAGGGCAGAGCTCGAAATCAGCGTCGCGGGTCGCACGTTCACGCAGACCTTCTCCACCGCCCCGAACCAAACGTACACGTTCGTGTGGGACGGAATGGACGCGTTCGGCCGCCGCTTGCAAGGCGCGCAGGAGGTCATCGTTCGACGCGGCTACACGTACAACGCGGTGTACATGAGGCCTGCCGAGTTCAGGCAAGCTTTCGCCCTGCCCTCGGGCGTGCAGCTCACGGGCAACCGCGCGCGCCGTGAGATCACGCTTTCGACCGTCAGCTCCCACTTCATCTCCGGCGTCGACGCGGCGGGAGCTTTCGAGCTCGGCGGCTTCAGCCTGAGCGAGCACCACGTGTACGACCCACGACGGCGCAAGCTCGTCCGGGGCGACGGCGCCGAGGAAGATCCCGGCTTCGTCGTCAGCAACGTGATCGGTAGGGTCGCGGGCACCGGCTCCGCGGGTCCCGGCAGCGAAGGCGTTCCGGCGACTACCTCCGCGCTCTCGTCGCCGGCCGGCGTTGCGGTCGCCCGGGACGGCACGCTTTACGTCTCCGACACCGCCAACCGGCGTGTGCGCCGCGTTCGCGCGGACGGCACCATCGAGACCGTCGCGGGCAGCTTCGCCTGGCCGACCACGCCCAACCTGATCCAGAACCCCGGTAACGAGCTGCCGATCCCCGCCGTCAACCAAATCCCGTTCTGGACGGCGAGCGCCGGCGTCAGTTGGACTGCAAAGACCTCGAACCCAGCGCCCTTCGAAGGCAGCGCTTACTTCTTCGCCGGGAACGAACAGTTCGCCGTGCTCGAACAGGAGGTCGACTTAGCCCCGTTCACGGCGAGCATCGACGCCGGCCAGCAAGGGTTCGCGTTCGAGTGCTACACGCGTTCGATCGCCGAGAGTCAGGTCGACACTACGGAGATCCACGTCAACTACTTGGATGCCGCCAAGCTGACCACCATGCCGCGATTTTTCGTCACGGGCCTGCGCAACCCGAACGCGTGGTTCCGCGTCGCGGAAGCGCGTATCGTGCCACCGCTCACGCGCTACATCCGCGTCACTCTCGTTGCGAGGAGACCGGGCTTTGGGGCCAATGACGGCTACTTCGACGGTGTGTCCCTGCGCCCGTTCGGTACCGGCGACGGCGCCCCCTCGACGCAAGCGTTTCTCACGGATCCGCGCGGGCTCGCGTTCGGCCCGGACGGCTCGCTCTACATCGCGGACGCCGCGGGTCAGCGCGTGCGGCGCATCGATTCGGACGGCATCATCCACACGGTCGCTGGCAACGGAGCTCGAGGCTTCAGCTTCAGCAGCGATGGCGGGCCCGCAACGGCAGCCATGCTCGACGGGCCCACAGCCGTCGCCGTAGCGCCCGACGGGGCCGTGTACGTCGCGGACACCGGCAACAACCGCATCCGAGTGGTCTCGTCATCGGGGTACATCAGCACGCTCATCGGCGGTATCGGTGGGGGCAGCGGCAACGGAGACGGCGGTCCGGCGAACCGAGCGCGGCTCACGGACCCGCAGGGCGTCGCCGTAGCGCCCGACGGGTCCGTCCTGATCGCGGACACCGGCGCCCACACCATCCGCCGCATCGGGACCGACGGCATCATCCGGAGCATCGCGGGCACGGGCACCTCGGGCGCGACGGGCGACGGCGGGTTGGCGAAGCTCGCACGTTTGAACAGACCCAGCGGCCTCCTTGCCGCGGCCGACGGTCGCGTCTTCATCGCCGACGAGAGCAATCATCGAATTCGCATGATCACTCCAGCCGGCCGCATCACTACCGTGGCCGGCATCGGCACCGCGGGCGCCGCGGGAGACGCGGGTCCTGCTACGGTCGCGCAGCTCAACGGACCTGACGCCGTCGCGCTCGCCCCGAACGGCGCCGTGCTCATCTCCGAGCGGCTCGGTCATCGCGTGCGCCGCCTCGAGCAGCCGCTCCCCGAGCTCGCGCTCGGCGACATCAGCGTTCCGAGCGCCGAGCGCGAGCTGGTCTACGTCTTCACGGGTGAAGGGCGCCATCTCCGCACGCTGCACGCGCTCACGGGCGCAACGCTCTACGAGTTCGA
>DASXWF010000029.1:0-9692 GCA_036503835.1 Polyangiaceae bacterium
GGGGTCACGCTGACGTTCGCGAGCGGTCAGGTGACGCCGAACCTCGGCATCGAAGGCACGGCCGAGCTCATCGTACGCGGCACGCTGCACGCCGAGGGTACGGCTGAGAACCCGATCACCTTACAAGCGACGACGGCCGGACGCGGGCGCTGGGGCGGGATCGCGATCTGGCCCGGCGCCGCGGTGCCGACGCTTCGTCACATCGTGAGCACGGGCGCGTTCGTCGCGCTCCGGCCGCTGGCCGAAGAGCTCGTCGTTCCTGCGGATCACCTGACGATCTCGGACTGCTCGGCCGGAGTCCACGTCTGGTTTGGCCAGGCATCGATCGATACCGTCACCGTCAAGAATTGTTTCATCGGCATCGGCACGGTGGCAAGCGCGAAGATGGTCGCGACGAACGCCTTGCTCATCGACAACGATGAGGGCATCCACGTCGAAGGCGACGCCACCATGACCGTCACCAACTCGACGGTCTACAACAGCTTCATCAACGCTTCCAGCGGACAGTTCACCCTTCGCAATTCAGTCGCCACGGGAGGGCTTTCGGGCAGTGCGAACACGCAATTGCTCTACAGCAACATCCCCAACTACGTCGGAACTCTGGGCACGGGTTCCATCAGGGTCGATCCGAAGTTCGTCGGTGCTCCCGACGACCTGCGCCTCGCAGCCGGGAGCCCGTGCATCGACTCCGGCAACGCGACGAACGCGCCCGACCACGACTTCGACGGCAACGCACGACCGCTCGATGGCGACGGGATCAACGGCGCCGCCTACGACATGGGCGCGTACGAGTTCGTACGCCCGCCCGTCTGTGGCGACGGCCTGCTCCAGGGCTCCGAGGAGTGCGACGACGGAAACACCCTCGACGGCGACGGCTGCGCCGCCGACTGCAGCGTCGAACCAGCCTGTGGCGACGGCGCCCTCGACGACGGCGAAGAATGCGACGACGGAAACACCGACGACGGCGACGGCTGCGCCGCTGATTGCACCATCGAGAATGGTGGCAGCGGAGGTGCTGGCGGCAGCGGCGGCGCTGGCGGCACGGCAGGTACGGGCGGTAGCGGCGGCGGCTTCCCTCTCTGCACGTTCTCGCCCAGGAACCTGAACGCTCGAGGCGGAGAGTGGCTGTTCGCGGCGCTCGGGCTCGTCCTGGGTCTGCGGAGCGTGCGCCGGAAGCGTCAGAGCTGACGCGCGGGGAGAGTGTCCACCGGATCGAGCGCGTGCTCCGAGCACGTCGCTCGGTCCGGGCCCCCGCACGGATTCGGGCGCGTCGAGCGCGTCGAGACGGAGTGGGAGACGGTACGCGCCCAACCCACACCGATACGGGGCTCGTGGTCCGTTTTCAGGCGTCGCTGCCACCAGAGCGGCGGCCCCATGCAGAACCGCAATCCCTGGCGTATGTCCGGAGTTTTCCTGGCTTCGATTGGATTAGGCGGATGCGTGGGAAGCATCGCCGCGCCCGATCCTGGAGCCGGCGGCTCGACCGAGCCTGGCGAGACCGGAGGATCGGTCGGGACGGCGGGGTCGGTCGGGACGGCAGGGGCGATCGGGACGGCAGGGACGGTCGGGGCCGCAGGGGCCGGCACGACTGGAGGGTCAGGCGGAACGGCAGGGTCCGGCATCGGGTCGGGTGATTGCACGGAGCCGCAGGTAGGGCCGGAGCGCATCTACCGGCTCACCCCGCTGGAGTACACGAGCTCCGTTCGTGCGCTGCTGGATGACGACGAGCTCGAGCCCGTGCTCGACGCCGACCGCGAGCGCATCACGACGCTGGACGCGGTGCGCAAGTGGTACAACGCCGCGGACGGCGCCGTGCCGCAGACGGCTTCGTGGCTGAACGAATACGGTGACTGCAATCCCGAAGACTCCGCGTGCGCCGTCACGCTGTACGAAGCGTTTGCCGAACGCGCGTTTCGCCACCCGCTGACCGAGGACGAGCGCGCTTGGCTCGCCGACAGCTGGGCCGCGCTTCCGGCCGCTGCCTCGCTCGCGTTGCGGCTCGAGACCATCGTCGAGCTGATCCTGCAGGCGCCGCAGTTTCTGTACCTGTACGCCGAGGGCGCTCCCGCCGGCGCGGTGAACGTGCTGAACGGTCACGAGCGTGCCCAGCGCTTGTCCTACTTTCTCTGGGACTCGCTGCCCGACGCCGACTTGCTCGCCGCCGCCGAGGACGGCGAGCTCGACACCAGCGCGGGCATGCGCGCTCAAGCCGAGCGCATGCTGGACGACGAACGAGCCAGGCCGGTGCTGCGCCGGTTCCTCGCCGAGTGGCTGGAGCTGGACGGCGCCGTGATCTTGCCCGGCCTCGAAGAAACTCCGAAAAGCGCGGAGCTTTTCCCCGACTTCGACGACGCCCTGCGCAGCAGCATGCGGCGCGAGGTCGAGATGTTCATGGACCACGTGATGTTCGAAGAGGACGGCTCGCTGGAAGCGCTCTTCGGAAGCACGCGCGCCTACGTCAACGGGCCGCTCGCCGAGCTCTACGGAGTGAACGGCCCGAGCGGCGCCGACGCTTGGGCTTGGGTCGATCTGGATCCGACGGAACGCGCCGGCATGCTCACCCGCGCGGGCTTTCTGGCGGTGCACGCCACGCAGGACGTCACGTCTCCGATCCGCCGCGGCGTCTACATGCTGACCGAGGTGCTTTGCGTCGATCTGCCGTCGCCCCCGGCCAACGTCGACAACACGCCGGTGGAGGCGACCGAAGGCGACGCCGAAAGCGTGCGTGAAGCCACGGCGCAGCGAACGGGAAGCCCGAGCTGCACCGGCTGCCACGCCGAAATCAACGAGCTCGGTTTTGCCTTCGAGCACTACGACGCGGTCGGGCGCTGGCAGGACGAAGAAGCAGCGACCGGAAGCGTGATCGACGCGACCGCCACGCTCTCGAACGCGGGCGACGGCTTCGACGGCCCCGTCGACGGCGCGGTCGAGCTCAGCGCGCGCCTGGCCCGGAGTCCCCAGGTGCTCCGCTGTGCCACCCACAAGTGGTTCGAAGCCGCCTTGCGCCGCAGCCCGGTCGAGCTCGACGCCTGCAGCGTTCAGCAGATTCAGGCCAAGACCGCCGAGGCAGGCAGCCTCCGCGAGCTGCTCTTGGCGATGGTCGAGAGCGACGCGTTCCTCAACGTGAACCACGGCGACTGAGCCCAGGAGTCCAAGATGACGTTGCGCAACAGCGGCAGGCGAGCATTTCTCAGAGGCGCGGGCGGGCTCGCGCTCGGCCTGCCGCTGCTCGAGTACACGCACGAGAAGGCGTGGGCCCAATCCACCGGGCGCGCCAGGCGCCTGGTCGTCGTCTTCAATCACGGCGGCGAGACGATGTGCATGCAGAAGAGCGGCCTGCGCGCGGGGAACCCCGAAATCCCGAGCTACGACCCGGCCATGCCCATGATCGACCACTGGCTCCCGAAGCCGGGCTCGACGTTCGGTATTGCCCACGAAATGTTCGAAGGCACCGAGCTCGAGAGCAAGCTCACGGTCATCCGCGGCATCGACAACGGTGCCGCCAAGCGCGGCCGTTACAGCGGCGACCACGGGCTCTCGAACACCACGTCGCTGACCGCGCGGGCCTCCGGCTGCGAGGACGGCGGTTCGCCCTCGGGTGAAAAGTGCGAGGGCGGCGACGAAGCCGAGACCGCCACCGGTCCGTCCATCGACTGGGTCGCGGCGCAGCGGCTGCAGCAAACACAGGGCGGTCCGAGCAACCCGCTCGCCCTGTTCGTGCCGGGTCACTACTACGGCTCGGGCTTTTTCTGGGGCGAGAACGGCGAGCAGCGCACCGAAGGCGAGAGCAATCCTCGCACGGCCTTCAACGCCCTCTTCGCCGGCGTGAGCAGCGGTGAGCCGGATCCCGAGGCAGTCCTCAGGCGTGAGCTCAAGGTGAGCATGCTGAACGGTCTGATGGAAGGCTACCGGCGCTTCTCCGGCAAGCTCGGTCAGGCCGACAAGCGCGTCGTCGACGCGCACCTCGATCACCTCTCGTCCCTGGAGCGGGAGATCTCCGGGGTCGAGCTGCGCCCGCAATGTGTCGTACCCGAGCAGCCTCCCGACATCAGAGACGGCTCCGACCAGGAACGACTCGCGCCGCTCCACGCCGAGCTCATCGTAGCGGCGCTGCGCTGCGGCGCCGTCAACGTCGCCAACCTGCAGATCGCGGACATCCTCACGCCCTGGGCGCCTTCGGGCCTGCAGCTGGTGTCCGCCTACGACATCGGGCACTCGCTCGGGCATTGGGTCAGCGATCTGGGCGACCCCGACGACGTGCCGAAGTGGGAGCTCGAGATGAAAGAGAACCGCGCGTGGCGCATGGGTCTCGTCAAGATCATCGCCGAGGGCCTCAATTCACCGGACTTCCTGGAAGGCGGGGTCCCCTTGCTCGACAACTCGCTGATCTTCTACTCGAACGAGTTCAGCACCGGCGGCATCCACTGCTCGACCGACGGACCGTACATGCTGATCGGCGGGGCGGGCGGGTACCTCAAGACAGGACGCTTCGTGGAGCTCCACAGCGAGCGTCTCGAAAACCCGGAGTCGCTGGACGCCGGCAGCACGGCCAGCACCAACGACCTCTACATCACCCTGCTCAACGCCTTGGGCGCGACCGACAGCGAGTTCGGAGACATGAAGTACGCGTACCGCGGCGGCCCCATCAGCGAGCTCCTGGCGTGAGCGGTCTCCGCAGTGCGTGAGCACCGCACCCCGAGCCCCCTCCCGACCCACAACCCCTTCCGCTCGCTCTCGTCCGCGCCCCACCCCCGCCGCTGACCCACCCCGAAACGAGCTACCCGGGCGGTATTCGGTACAGATGGACGGCGTACGGCTCGAAGGCGTCTTCGAAGCTGCCGCCGCTCGCCACGATGACGCGATTCTCGCCGATGACCTCGATGTCGACCGAGGCGCCCATGCCGGGTAAGGCAAAGGTCGCGGTGGTGGCGCCGTCGGCCATGCCGGCCGCGAAGACGTAGCGCTCTCCGCCCAGCTGTTTGAGCACGGCGCGCACGGGCACGCCTTCGTTCGTGCTCGATGGACTCAGCCCGTAGCTCTGGGTATTGAGCACCGGCGCAAGCTCGAGGAGCTCGCGATTGATGCGCTCGAGCGCGGTGGCCGTGTCTGCGTCGTCCAAGCAGTCGGTCTCGTTCAGCGGCGTCATGCGATGACAGAAGTATTGAATGCCGGCGGCGCCGTGGATCAGGCTCATCCACACTTCGGCGCGCAGCTCTTCGGGCGTCGGGCGCGGCAAGCCCTCGATGCTCGAGGCTTCGATGTCCGCGATCACCGGCTTCTTCCAGCCGGCGTAGGTGTTCAGCTTTTCGATGCCGGTCGCCACCAGCTCGAGAGGATTCTGATTCGCGATGGGGTACGTGTAATTCACGAGAATGTCGGCGCTCTCGGAGTACCCGAAGTAATCGTCGGTGCGCCCCGTGCAATCGCCGCGCCCCACCCAGTCCGGCATCGCCACACCCTGACCCAGGAGCAGCATCACCGGACGGGAGCGATCCGCCGCCACCATCTCGTCGTAGCGCGCTCGCGTCGCCGCAGGCGCGATGCACGGGCCGTACGAGCCGTCCGGCAGCTCTTGGGCGTTGTCGGGCCCGTCCGCCTGCAGCCAGCCCTGAATGTCGGCGTTGTCGAGGTGGGCCTCCCAAACGCCGGCCTGCTCGCACACGACCGGCATGTCCGCCGCGCGCGCCGTCGCGAGCTGTTCGTCCGTCGGACCCTCCCACAAGCCGACGAAGTGATTGACGCCCACGGCAGAGAAGCGCTCGGCGTTCGAGGGATTCTGCATCCAGACGCCGATCGGGAAGTAGCTCGCATCCGCCGGATAACCGCGGGGCCAGTCACGGTAGTAGTCGGGGCCTCCGAACCAAGGGATGGGTTCGAGCTCGCCCGCGCTCGGGAGCAGCTCGTGACCGAGCGTGTACGGACCGGAGTCGCAGCCGACGCTCAGGAGCGCCGCGACGAGCAGCCACCGCGTCACGGCGCCGCGGCTCCGAGCGAAACGAACGGCCGTACGGGAGAGGGATCGAGCACGCTCGTCTCGCCCGCGCTCTGCTGAAAGACGTAGCGCGTGTCGTTCACGTCCACGTCGATCCCCGCCGTCAGCTCGAGCGCCAGGAAGCTCGAGGCGCGCCACGCGTAGCTGGCCTGCAACCTGGCTACGGCCAAGTTCAACCACGTGCCCGCCGAGAACTCCGCGTTTTGCGCCGGCTCACCCAACGGACTCACGCTCACGATGTCTGCGCCTGCTCCGGCGCCCAGACGAATGCCGGATCGCTCACTTCGCCATGCCTCGAGCGTGACGAGCGCGCGCGGGGAAAACGCCTCCAGGCGCACTCCGACGGGCGTGCCGTCGACCTTCAACGGCCTACGGTAAAAGGCGGAGAGCTCGAAGCCGACGGGCCGTAGATCGAGCGCGAAGACGGCGCCGGGACCGTCTTGGAAGCGCGGGCCGTCCCCTAGCCACGAGAGTTCGTAGCGGAGTCCGAAGCGCAGCGGCTGCGAAGACGCGGCGCTCGTCCGCGGGGCCTCACCCGCAGGTTCGGGCGGCGCTTTCTCTGGACCAGCAGCGAGAGCGTCCTCCACGGGCACGTCCTTCAAGGCGTCACTCCGGGGAGCGCCCACCTCCGCCCCGGCCTTCAAGCCGTCAACGGCGGTTTGCAGGATGTGACCGAGCTCTTCGCGCGTGAGCTCGGGATTGTTCGCGTCGCCCGCGATCTCGCGTACCAGGATGCGATCGCTCGCGCCGTGCTCCAGGTACAGCCGCGCGCGCCCCTCCGGCGAAAGCGTGATCCACACGCGAGCGAAGTACCGCTCCCCCGGCTCGAGCGCGCGCCGCAGCTCGGCGAGGTCGATGCGCGGCACACGCCGCACTTCGATCTGCATGTCGAGCCGCGCCAGGAGCTCGCGAGCCACGGCCTCGAGCGCTTCGGTCTCGCCGGGCGGCGCGGCCACGCTCAAGAGCACCGTGCTACCGCGCTGCCCCAGCTCGGCCCACGCCGGCTGCTGAACCAACAGCACCAGGAGCAGAGCCGCCGAGCTCGACCAGCCGAGCCTGCGCGCGCTTTCGCTGCGTCGACTTGGGAAAGCCGTCGAGCAGCGCTTGCCACGCGGCGCGCTCCTCCGCGGCACGGCCCAGGCGGCCCAGCGAAAGTGCCCGACCGACCATGGCTTCTTCGCGGAGCACGCCGCCACCAGGGCTCGCCAGATAGCTGTTGAATTGGACCAGGGCACCGCGGCTGTCACCCAACCTGTCGAGCAACAATCGCCCGAGCGTCACCCTCGAGACAAGCTCCTCACTGCTGCCGGAGAAGCGCTCCTGCAATGCGCGGTAAAGACGCACCGCTTCCGCCGTCTTGCCTTCGCGACGCGCCTGGTTGGCGCGGCTGAACAGCTCGCTCGCGCTGGCCGGCTCGACGGCTGCTCGCGGCGCCGAACGCGCGATCGCCGGCTCGCCTTGCTCGTCGTTCGGTTCTGCCGCCTTCGCCTCTTCGGCAACGTCGCCGGGCTCGTCAGCCCTCACCGGCTCCGAGCGCTGCGCTGGAGCGGCCGGCCGTGGCCGCTGACTGGGCTGCGGGGCAACGCTGGCTTGCGGAGCCGCCGTGCCACGTACGATGACGAACGTCGCGGCCGCCGCCACGCTTGCCAGGGTGCCCGCCGCCAGCGCGATCGCGACGACGGCGCCCTTGCGCTTCGAACGACGAGCGGCCGGCTCAGCCGGGCGAGCGGCCAGGCCGCGCTTCAAACGCGCCACGACCAGCTCTTCGTCGCGCAGCGGCGCCGCGTCCACGGCGGCTTGCTCCACGAGCGCTCGCTCGACACGGCAGACGACGCAGCCCGCCAGGTGCTGCCCGAGTCGTGCCAGTTCCTCGGGATTCGCGGTCCCACGACTCGCGCGCTCGAGTAATTCTTCCGGGTGAAGGTCGAAGCGTGTCATGGCTCTTCCTGGCCGAGCTCGGCCCATTGCGGCTCCGCCTCGATGCGCTGGCGTAGCGCCTCCTTGGCGAGCCGCAGGCGGCTGCGGACGGTATTGAACGGCGTGCGCGTGATGCTGGAAATCTCGTCGATGGAGTGTCCGTACACGACCCGAAGCGCCAACGCTTCGGCCTGCGCATCTGGTAGCTCCGAGAGCAACGAACGGAGCAACGCTCGCTGCCGTTCGCCGCTCATTTCTTCGTGGGCCGAGCTGGGCGCATGCCGCACGGGGTACTCACCCCGCCAGAAGCTCTCCAGCCAGCCGAGAACGCTGCGCGTCCGCCTGCGCACGAGCACCGATTTGCGTGCCGCGATCCGCACCGCAAAGTGCAACAGCGTGGAGTCACCACGGAAGTCGGGCAGCGCCGCGACGACCGCCAACAGCACGTCCTGCGCGAGGTCCTCGACATCGGGGTGCTCCCGACCGAGCAGCGCCGTCACCGCCCGCAGCACGCCCGGGGCCAGCTCGCCGACGACCTGACCGATCGCCGCCGAGTCGCCGGCCTGGGCTCGCAGGACCACGGGCGTCAGCCGCTCACGCCCCGCGGCGGCGCTGACACCTGGCCCTACACCGGCACCGGCATCGCCGGCCGGCTCTGGACCGCTGTCTGGCTCGAGACCCATGCGTTCTTCTGGTGGCGACGGGAGGCCAAATCGGATCATGGCCGCCGCTTGGCCAAGCCGCCAACTCTAGAACGTGGGCGGGCTACGTCACGGGATGTGGCTGGATTTTTTCCAGGTAGTGGGACTGAACGATGCCCCCTGCCGGAACGCTCGAGAGCTCAGCGCACGCGACGGATGACGCCCGGGCGGTCGCCAAGGCAGCGATCGTACTCGGCGTTGCAGCGCGGGCCGTCCTTCACGACGATGGGCGCGGTCTCACCCAGCGCGAGGTGACGGAAACCTTCCACCACGTGGCCCGCCATGCTGCGATCGTTGTGGTAGTAGAGCCCCCCATCGTCGATGCCGTCGGCGTTCTCGATGCCGTACTCGACGTAGTAACGATAGGTGGGCACACCGTCCGCTTCGCCGATCGGCTCGAACATCCGCGCGGCCTGGCCGAGCGCGAGCGACGCGGAGTCGACGTTGCCGGTGGTGCGGCCGATGACGGGAACCCCGTCCGCGTCGAAAACGACGGAAGTGGCCTGCGTGTTCGCGACCACGAACGGCTCGCTCTGCGCGATCAGGTACGACTCGGAGTGATACCCTCCGGCATCGCTGTTCGGGAACGCGAAGGTCGGCACGTACTGGAGTCCGAACGTAGGCTGACCGAGCGGATACAGGTCCACCAGATCGACCCCGTACTGATTGCTGCGCATCTCGCCCGAGCCTTGCGGAAAGATCACGTCCACGTAATCGCTCGGGGAGCTCGGCGACACGCCGTCCCACGCTTTGACGACGCGGTAGGAATCGACGAACAACGTGATCGCGATGTCGTGCGAGGGCGGCGCGCCGGGGCCGCCGGGAGAGCCCTCGGGGAAAGCGCCGCCCTCACCGGTCTCACCGGCTTCGCCGGTCGGATCCGCGCCAGCCTGCTCACCCGCACCGCTCTGCCCGAGCATGCCCGCCTGCCCGCCCATCACCTCCAACGCGACCACGCCCGCGCTCGTCGGCGTCCCGATGCGGGCGGGCGCCGGCAGCAGCGTGAAGTCGAACGACGTCGTCGTAGCCGCCGTCGCGCTATCCGCGTTGTGCGAGTACGTGAAGCCGTAGTGCGTGTAGTC
>DASXWF010000030.1:0-2937 GCA_036503835.1 Polyangiaceae bacterium
GCGAGCAGCTCGACGCCGACGCGTGCCCGGTCGAAACGCGCGAGCGCCTCCGCACGCGCGCCCTCGCCGAGTCGCGCGCGCAGCCCTGCGTTGGTCACGAGCTCGAGCAGGACGCGCGAAAGGTCCTCGATGTTGCCCGGCTCGTAGCCGAGACCCGAGCGCCCTTCGTCGAAGACTTCCGCTGCGCCCCCGGCACGAGCGACCGCGACGGCGCGTCCCGTCGCCATGGCCTCGACGATGGTGCGCCCGAAGGGTTCGGGTCGCGTGCTCGCGTGCACGACCACGTCGAGACCGCGATACACGCCCGCCACCTCGTGCTGAAAGGGAACGAGCCCGACCTCGTTCTCGAGTCCGCGCGCGGCGATCATGCGCTCCAGGTCCGCGACGCCGAGCTCGGAGCGGGAGGTGCCGTAAATCGGCCCGCCCACCACGTAAAAGCGCAGCGGCCGTCGCGCGAGCGCGCGCACCCGCGCCGCCGCATCGAGGAAGAGCTCGTGCCCCTTCCACCACGCGTACGTCGCGACCAACCCGACCACGAGCGTGTCGGGGCTCGGCACCGGCAGCCCGGCGAGCAGCGCGAGCGGTTCGAGCTCGCGCGCGCCCGGTCGAAACTCCTCGACGTCGATGCCGTTGTACACGACGCGCGTGCGGATGCCGCGGCTCACGCGCTTCACGTCCTCCGCTACGGCGCGCGAGTTGGTCACGACGAGCGCGCGCGGCCGGCGCAAGAGCGGGAGCGCGAAGCGGCTGAACGGTCGCTCGCTCGGAAAGTCGCGCAGGTGGGCGACCAGCGGCAGCCGGCGAAAGCAGGTCCCCGCGAGCAAGTGTGCCTTCATGCCGTTCGTGTGCAGGACGCTCGGTCCGAGCTCCTGCACGCGCCGGCGAAATTCTGCGCCGTAGGCCGGCGCGAAGCGGGCGGCCCGCAGCGCAGCGCGCGCGAACGAGCCCGGACCGCTCCCCTCCGCGCTCGATTCCCCGAGCTCGGCGAGCGCGCTGGGCAGCGGTAGGATCTCGGCGCTCACGCCGAGCGCACGCGCGCGCGCCGCGAGCTCTCCCTCCTGGAACGAGAGCAGCGTGACCTCCACATCCTCGCCGGCTTGCCGCAGGGACGTCATCGCGTCGAGCAGGCTGCGTTCCGAACCGCCCAGGTCCCCGAGCGGGTTCACGAAAAGCACCCGGAGCGTCATCCGCGGGCACAAGGCTAGAGCGCAATTCATGGCTTGGCGAGCAGGTGCGGAGCTCTAGCCCCTTCGCGCCCGCCGCGAAATCGGTGTAGAAGGGCGGCGCCGTCCGGTGTCGAGGACACCGAGACCGAGCAAGAGAGGCTAGATCGATGACGAAGACCATTTTGACCACCGTGGCCCTGTTGGTGCTTGCCGGCTGTCAGCAGCAGGAGCCGGCCGCATCGCCCGCTCCCCCGCCGGCCGAGCCCGCGCCGATCGCTCCCTCACCGCCGCCCGTCGCGGCGGCACCCGCGCCGCCTCCTCCGCCCGCGACGCCCGCGGAACGAGCCCAGGGCTTCCAGAGCTGCTGGGCCGCGTTCAACGCCAAGGACTGGGCGAAGTTCGGCGCTTGCTACGCCGAAGGCGCGTCGACCGAACAGGTCGACACCGGTTTTCCCGCGGTGAAGGGTCGCTCCGACATCGTCGAGAAGAGCGCGAAGAGCTTCGCCGCCGCGATGCCCGACATCACGGGCGAGATCCAGCTCACGCTCGTGAACGGCAGCAACATCGTCTCGATCGTGCTCTTGAAAGGCACGCACACGGGGCCGCTCCCGACGCCGGACGGGTCGTCGATTCCGGCCACCAACAAGAAGATCGGCATCCTTACGGCGCATGCCGTCGACCTCACCGAGGACGGCCGCGCGGTTCAGTACGATCGCTTCTACACCGACGGCAGCTCGGAAATGGGCCAACTCGGCCTGAATTCCTCGCCGCATCGCAAGCTGATCGAGACGAGCTGGGCCGAGAAGCCCGTCGTGATCGCCGGCAACACCGACGCCGAGAAGATGGGCATCGCCGCTGCCGCCAAGGTCGTCGAGAACTTCAACAAGCACGACGTGAAGGCTCTGATCGAGCCGCTCGCCGATGACGTCGTGTGGTCGGAGATGTCCGCTCCCGCGGACAAGGTGGGCAAGGCCGCAGTGAAGCGTTCCTACGAGGAACTCTTCAAGGGCTTCCCGGACGCGAAGCTCGAGGTGACACGAACCTGGGCCGCCGGCGATTACGTCGTCTCTGAAGGCGCGCTGGTCGGCACGAACACCGGCGACATGCCCTCCATGAAGCTGAAGAAGACGGGCAAGTCCGTGCGCGCCCGCTTCCTCGAGGTGGACAAGATCTCGGGCGGGAAGGTGAAGAACGTCTGGATCTTCGACAACGGCGCCTCCTTCGCCTCGCAGCTCGGTCTCTTGAAGCCGCCGGCGCAGAAGCCTGCTCCCGCCACCGCCAAGCCTGCACCCGTCGCTGCTGCTCCCGCGGCCGCTCCGGGCAAGCCCGGCGCTGCTCCCGCCGCTGCTCCGGCGTCCACTCCGGCGGCAAAGCCCGCGACGGCTCCCGTGGCGGCGGCTCCGGCCGCTGCTGCGCCGAAGGCTGCTCCTGCGGCCCCCGCGGCGCCGGCTCCGGCAGCTCCTGCACAGAAGCCGGCCGCCGCCCCGGCGGCGCCCGCGAGCCCCGCACCCGCGATGACCGCCCCGAAGAAGTGAGGCCGCGGAACGTTCTCCCGCGCGGGGCCCTCGTGTTCCGCGCGGGAAAGCGCCATTCGGGCGGCCATACGGACCGTGTCATTGCGCCACAATTGACAATCCTGGCCATCGGTTAAAGAGTCAGCCTCGATGTCGAGTCTCGACTTTCAGCCGGCGACGCGGGGGGCGTCCGATACCAAAACCGCTGCCATCCGTGTTCTCGTCGTCGATGACAACCAGGACGGAGCGGAGATGCT
>DASXWF010000031.1:0-8157 GCA_036503835.1 Polyangiaceae bacterium
CGCATGCCGGCCGCGAAGCGCGCGAGATACGCCTCTCCGCCGCTGCCGTGCGGGCGCGGGATCGTCAGGAGCTCGAGGCCGGGCAGCGGGGGTTTCTGCCACGCCCGCGGATCGTTCGAGCGCGCGAGAATCTCGACGACCGCGGACTCCGAAAGCTCCCACATGCCGCACAGGCGGTCGTAGAACGGCGCGTAGCGCAGCGGCAGCGCTTCCACAGCGCCGAGCAAGCGCGCGCGCGACGCCGCCGAGATCGCGAGCGGCGCCAACAACTCCGGCAGTCGAACGATCGACGCGGCGTCGCGCGCGGGCTCGTCGTTCGGCGACTCGCTCAACGCTTCGCGCACGAACTCGGGCACCGTGTCGAGGCCCTGCTCGCGCGCTTCGGCCGGCTCGTCGCCGTTGGAATCGAACTTCGAGGACATCGCCGCTATCCACCGGGTTCGAGCATTTCGCGTAACTTCTGCAAAGCGCTCCGCGTACGAGATTTCACGGTCCCGATCGGTTTGCCCAGCCGCTCCGCGATTTCACTGCTGCTCAGACCTTCGAAGTAGCCGAGCACGATGACCTCCTGTTCGTCGGCCGGCATGACGGCGAGCGCAGAGCTCAGCCGTCCTCGATCGAAAATACGGCCCGGCTCCGCCGCTGGATCATGCGCTTCGGCGGGCTCCGAAGCTTCCAGTGGCACTGCACGCGCGCGGGCAGGAGCGCGGCGCCGATCGATCGAACGACTCCGGGTACGGAGCGCCAGCCACGCCGCGACGCTGCCCCGCTGCTCCGAGTAATCGGCCGCGTGCCGCCAGGCTTCGACGAAGACGTCGTGCAGGACGTCTTCGGCCTCGGCTCGATTCCCGAGGACGTGCAGAGCGAGCGCGAGCAGCCGCCCGGCGTGGCGCTCGTAGAGCACGGCGAGAGCGGCGCGATCGCCCCGCGCCATCCGCGCGACGACGAGCGCGTCGGCCTCCGGCTCAGACACCACTCGCCGCGCGGTGCTCCGCTCGGGCTTGCTCCACGAGCTCGGGATTCTCGAACAGATCGAGCGCCGTGCGCGCCATCGCCTTGGCAGCCACCAGCATCGTCTGAAATCCGCGGTCACTGCGGGCGCACACCTCGAACTCGCGCTCGTGGCAGAGCGTTTCGCCTTCGTCGCAGATGGCGAGCCAGGGATGGATGGCGGGCAGCGCAGCGCTCACGTCCCCCATGTCGGTGGACGCCGAACCGACTCGGACGTCGGTCTCGCGCGGGGTCCTGCCGAGCGCGGTGAGCGCGGCGCCGAAGCGGCGCGCGAGCGTCATGTTGCTCAGCAGCTCGTGGTAGCCCATTTCACGCTCGATTTCGACGCTCACGTCGGAAGCCATCGCCGCCGCGCGCGCGCAGCGCTCGACGGTCTTGATCACGGGCTCGAGCCCCGAAGTCGTGATCGCGCGCACCGTGAACTCGCATTCGGCGTCCTCGACGATGATGTTCGGCGCGACGCCTCCATTGCGGATGATGCCGTAGACGCGCACACCGTCGCGGAAATGAACGCGTTGCGAATCGATGAGCCGAAAGGTATCCATGCAGGCGGTGAGCGCGCTCTTCCCGTGCCATGGAGCGAACGCGGCGTGCGCCGGCGCGCCGTGGAACTTCATCGACAGCCGCACCGTCGCGAGCGTGGGGTGCGCGAGCAGATCGCGATCGAAGGGGTGGAACATCATCGCGGCGTCCACGCCCTGGAACGCGCCCGCCTCGAGCAGGCGAATCTTGCCGCCGAAGGCTTCCTCGGCCGGCGTGCCGTAGAGCTCGATCGAACCCGCGAGTTTTTCGCGGTGCCGCGCCAGCGCGAGGAACGCGCCGACCGCCGCCCCGGCGATCAGATTGTGACCGCAGGCGTGACCGATCTCGGGCAGCGCGTCGTACTCGGCGAGCACGGCGATGCGCGGACCGCGCTCGCTCCCCGCCCGCGCGCGCAGCGCCGTGGGCAACCCGCCGAGACCGCGCTCCACCGGCACCTCGGCCACCGCTTCGACGAGCTCGGCGATCCAGGAGCTTGCCCGGTGCTCCGCCATCGAAAGCTCGGGATGCGCGTGAATCTTGCTTGAGAGCTCGACGAGCCGGTCTCCGAGCTCGTCGATGCTGCGGTCGAGTTCCGCGCGATCCAGCGACATGGTCCTAGAATAGGCGCCCCCAGCTCCCATGCCAACGCATCCTCGGCCCCCCGCGTTTCTGCTCGCGATTGCGGCGATCGCGTGGCTTCCGCTCGACGCCTGCAAGAACGGCGCGACGGCGACCCCGGCTCCCCCGGCGAGTCCCGCCCCGGCTCGGGTGAACCCCGAGCGCCCTCCCGCGAGTACCGCTCCGGCCGCGAGCGCCGTCGCTCCGGCCGCGAGCGCAGCGGCAGCGGCAGGCGCTTCGGTGCCCGCCGAGCCGCCGCACAAGGTCGAAGTCAAGGAAACCGCGATGGGGACGCACGTCACCTTCGTCGCCTTCACGACACCGCGTGTCGACGAAGCGGCGACGCGCTCCGCCATCGGCCGAGCCGTGAGCGAGATGCGCAGGCTCGAGGCGCTGATGAGCGAGTGGCAGGCCGACAGCGAGATTGGACGCGTGAACGCGTCCGACGGGGAGTGGGTCGCCGTGAGCCCGGAAACCCTGGAGGTGATCCAGAAGAGCCTGTGGGCGGGGAAGGTCTCGAACGGCGTCTTCGACATCACGTTCCAGAGCATGAGCGGGCTCTGGAAATTCGGCAGCGCGATGGAAGCCGCGCCGCAACCGCCCACCCGCGCCGCCGTGGCCGCCGCGAAGAAGCTCGTCGACTATCGCAAGATCGAGACCGACGCCGGTCGTGTCCGCATCGGCAAGGGGCAGAGCATCGGGCTCGGTGGGATCGCCAAAGGCTACATCGTCGATCGCGCCGTGCGTGTCCTCGTCGACGCCGGCCTCGAGGCGTTCCTGGTCCAGGCGGGAGGCGACCTCTACGGCAAGGGTCACAAGCCGGACGGTACGCGCTGGGTGAGCGGCATCCAGGACCCGCGCGGACAGCAGGGACGATTCTTCGCGACCATCGAGCTCGAGGATCGCGCGTTCTCGACGGCCGGCGACTACGCGCGCTCGTACGTGAAGAACGGCAAGCGCTACCACCACATCATCGATCCGCGCACGGGCTATCCCGCGACGGCGTGCCGCAGCGTCACCGTCTGGGCTCCGGACGCCTTCGTCGCCGACGCGGTGGACGACGCCGTCTTCATCCTCGGGCCCGCGCTCGGGCTACCGCTGGTCGAGTCTCTCGACGGGGTCGGAGCCGTGATCGTCGACCAGGCGAACCGCGTGCACGTGAGCGAACGACTGCGCGGCAAGGTTCGAATCCTCTCCGAACCGACGCCCGGAATTTGAGGCGTGGCGCGGCTCCTGCGACGCAGAGCAGCCGCTCAGAGATTCCCGTTCAGGGGATCGAACTCGTTGCCCTTGCCCTTCTTCTTCGGTGTCTTGAAGACGGGATCGGGATCCTGCCTGGGGGCCGGAGCGCGGACGGAAGCGGAAACTGGGCGAGTGGGACCGGCGTTGGCCGGCCTGGTGGCGGGGCTGCTCGGACTTTCGGCCTTGGCCGGCGAAGTCTGCGCGACGGTCGTGCTCGTGGTCGGCGCCGCGGGAGTGGTCGTCGCCAGCGGCGTGGTCGCCACGGGTTCGCTGGTCTTCACGGGGGCCGGCGCTTCAGGCGCGAGCGCGAGGTTGGCGGCGAGCGCGCGGGAGGACTCGGTCATCCTCTCGACGGCACGCGGGGTCCCGAAGCTCGGCCCACCGAGCGCGGTTTCGAGATTCAAGTACGACGACTCCTGACCCATCGATTTGGCGGCGGCGTGCACCATCGCGTTCCGATAGAGCGTGACGACCGCGCCGGCGGCCAGCGCCACGGCGACGAGCCACGCACCACCGCTACGCCGCGGGCGGCGCACGTCCGTATCGATGATCTGCGGTGAAGCGGTCGAGTAGAGAGGGAACTGCGCCGCGGCCACGGCCGGCGCGGGGGCCGACGGCGGATCCCACGCTGCAGGCGGCGGCCAAGCGCTCGCGGTCGAGGCACGCGAAACGGGCGCCACCGAGCTCGGTGCCCGCGGCACTGCGGACGGGACGGGAGGAAGAGAGCGCGGAGCGGGCGCGACGGAGCGCGGCGGCGGCGCCGAAGCCTGCGGCGGCCAGGACGTCGCCGTCTGTTTGGGGATCGCTTGTGGCGGCCACGATGTCGCAGCCACGGGGGCGGCCGGACGCGGAGGCGGTTGCGAGACGTTGATGTTGACGACCTCCGGCTCGGAGTCGCCGATGCCTGCGACCACGCGCAGCGGCAGCCACTCGTCCATCCCGGGTTGCCACACGAGTACGTCCGCGTCGATCACCTCGAGGCGAAACAGATCGTCGAGCTTCTCGAGCGAGAGGATCTTCACCTCGTCAGGCGCAATCCGAACGTGCCAGAGATCGTCGTCGGCCATGAGGCCACAGGGTAGCAGGACAATCGTGAAATCGAGGCGCGACCCGGATTTCGATCGTTCTCGTTGGCTTGGAGTGATCCAGCACCGACGAATTTTTTTGGAGCTGGAGCGAATTCTTGCCTATGGTCGTACTGGTTCAGGGGCTCTCGCCCCCGCCAGCTTGCGAAAGGATCGCGACTCTCGATGGCCAAGAATCCTTGGAACGACGATCCCGACCTGGCGGCGATGCGGCCGCGGCGCGGCCCGATGCCTTGGGGGCGCGTCTTCGTCGGTGTGGTGCTGGTCGGCTGCGGCACGTTCGGGCTCGCGTACTACCTGCCGCTTTACCGCGCGCACCGGTCGCTGAGCGACGACCACAGCCGGCTCCGCGCCGAGGTCGAAACCATTCAGGGCTCGGCGGGCAAGGTGAAGACCGAGCTCAAGGAAGTGACCGAGAAGTACGAGACGCTCGCCGCCGAACGCGACAAGCGCGAAGCGGCCGCCAAGGGCAAGAGCACCGAGCTCGCGGGGGTGAAAAGCGCCCTTTCGAGCAGCCTCGAGAAGGTCGTCAAGAAGAAGCAGGCCGCGATCGGCGCGGACGATTCGGGAGTGCGCGTCGCGCTCTCGTCCGGCTTCGTGCTCGCGACGGGCAAGGCCGAGACCAGCGGCTCGGGCAAGGTCGCGCTCTGCGAGATAGCGAAGGCGGCCGGGACGCGTCCGCTCAGGGTCGTGGGCGTGGCGAGCGAGGTGCCCGCGCTGCTCCAGACGAAGTTCACGAACGTGTGGGCCTACAACGCGGCCGCGGCCGCGGCGGTCGCGGACACGCTCGCCGACAAGTGCTCCGTGGCGGCGGCGCGCATCAGCGCGGAAAGCCCCGGCGCTCCGCGTCCCGCCGGAGCGGCGTTCGGCGGCGAAACGGTTCCGGCCTCGCGCGTCGAGGTCGTGATTTCGACGCCCGAAACGAAGTCGCCGTAGCGCTGCCGCGTCGATCTCGGCAGCGCTTACGCCTGCTCGTCGCCGAGCTCGCCCGCTTCGGGTAGCTCGTCGAGACCGGCACCCCCGCGCACGGGGATCGCCCGCGCGTGCGCCACCTTCTCGAGCGCAACCGAGAGCGCAGCCCGATCGCTCACCTCGGGCATGTAGGCGCGCGAGCCGTCCCAGAGCTCGAGGACCACTCCGCTCGCCGCGTCGAGCAGGATGCGGTCGATCTGGGCCCAGCGAAAGCGGCGCAGGCGCGGGATGCCGAGCGTGACCACGTCGCGGAACTCGAGACCGTCGCCGCGGATGCGCACGCCGCGCATGCTCGTACGAATCAAGGACGCGAGCGCGCCGAAGACCAGCAAGGCCGCCACGGCGCGGGCACTCACGAAGCCACGCACGCTGCGCTCGACGATCTGGTTGTACAAAAAGCTGCCCGGCTCCGACTGCTCCGCCACGAACACCGCGATCACAGCGGCGACGGCGAGCGACAGATAAAGGAGCGACGGCAGGTGCGCGACGAACGGCGGACCGAACGAGGTCTCGGCCGGTCGGTACGTCATGTCGAAACCCGGGGGACGCGACGGGCGAGCCATTTCCCAAGTATGGACCCAAAGCCGGCCGATTGCCTTGGATCCATCGCGCCACTGCGGTGCTAACAAGCACCGGCACGATGCCCACGATCGTCACCCGACCCGTTCGCAAGGGACCGAAGCTCGAAGTGAAGAGCGTGCGCGAGCTCTGCGATCGCATGCTCGCGGCCCTGGGTCTCGAAGACGCGGAGCTCAGCGTGCTCCTGGTCGACGACTCCCGCATCCATGAGCTGAATCGCCTGCACCGCGAGAAAGACCGCCCCACCGACGTGCTCGCCTTTCCGCTCGACGAGGCTCCGGTCGAGGGCGCTCCGCGCCTGCTCGGCGACATCGTCGTCTCGCTCGAAACCGCGCTGCGCCAGGCGCGTTCCCGCAAGCGCACGCTCTTCCCCGAAGTTCGGTTCTTGCTGGCCCACGGTCTCTTGCACCTGATCGGGTTCGACCACGGCAATCCCCGGGACAAGCGCCGCATGGATCGCGCCACCCGCCGCCTGGTGCGCGGAGTGAGCAAGAAACCCCGAGTTTCGGCGCGCAGTGGCCAGCACCGACCAGCCGGACGGCCCCGTTCGCGTCGATCCGCGCGCTGACCCCAAATCTGCTCGGGAAAGACCTGCGAAATTGGAGCTAACCCTGCGGTTTCTGCGGGGATTGCGGCGCTCGCCGAACATGGGCCGCAAGCCAGCAGGAAACAAGGCAACCCGCGGCCGGTGCCAGTCAAACCCCCTTACCGGATGCTACCTTGGCACCCGGTCTGTCCCAACCAACTGAAAAAAAGCTCGATGACCGCTTTTCTTTCTTGAATACCCATGGACTCCCCTGATATCCGTGCCGGTGCCTGGTCGATGGCGACGGCGCCGCATGAAAATGCGACCCATCGCAAGCGCCCCGGTGGGTCGGACACGGGACAATTACTGGATTTCTGTTTAGGAGGACTGGCATGGCTGGCAAGAGACTGACCAAGGCTCAGGTGATCGCTGAGCTCGCAGGCGCGACGGATCTCGACAAGAAGAGCGTCGCTCGGGTTTTCGAGGGCCTTTCGGATCTGATCCGCAAGCAGCTCTCCGTTCGTGGACCGGGTGAGTTCGTGGTGCCGGGGCTCGTGAAGCTCCGCGTCGTGAAGAAGCCCGCTACCAAGGAGCGTCAGGGCATCAACCCCTTCACGAAGGAGCCCATCACCATCCCGGCGAAGCCGGCGAGCAAGAAGGTGCGGGCGACTGCGCTCAAGGCCCTGAAGGATCTCGTTCAGTAACGAGCTTCCCCTTTTCAGGGACGCGACGATCCCCGGCTTGCCCGACGCGGCAGCCGGGGATCGTCGTTTTGTGGAACGAGCTTCGCCAGTCTCGGCGCGAGCAGATCACGATCGGCGAGAGCAGCCGCGAGCCCCGATACGACCGGCGAGACCTGCGGACGGCCGTCTTTCTGCTCGCGTAGGTCGCAAAGCGGTTCAGCCGTCCGCGCCAGCCAACAATAAATGGTAGGCAGGCGGCGTGGGTTCCGTCGTCGTGAAAGTCGGGCACGTTCAGCCCGTTTGGGCCGGGCACCCGTGGGTCTTCGCCCAGGCCGTCGAACGCATCGAAGGCGGCGCGGTCGCGGGCGACGACGTCGAAGTGCTCGACCCGCGCGGCAACTCGCTGGGCCGCGGCCTGTACTCCCCGGGCTCCGCCATCCCGGTGCGGATCTACACGCGCGATCGGAATCGTCCGATCGACGCCGCTCTCTTCGGCGAGCGCATCGAACGCGCGCTCTCGCGCCGCCAGGCCGTGGGCCTGCCCGCTGCCGATACGGACGCTTGCCGGCTCGTGCACGGAGAGGGCGACGACCTGCCCGGCGTGATCGTGGATCGCTTCGGCGACACCTTGAGCATCCAGCTCGGCACGATCGGCGTGAAACGGCGCGAGGCGGCGCTGCTCGACGCGCTCTCCCGGCTTTCTCCGCGCGCGATCGTGGATCGCACGCCCGAGCGCACGGCCCGCAGCGAGGGCTTCGAGCCGGGCAGCGGTGTGGTGCGCGGGGACACAGGGCTCGCGGCGTTCGAGTTCCGCGAACGCGGGCTCTCGTTTCGAATCCCGCTCGAGCTCGGTCAGAAGACGGGCTTCTACCTCGATCAGCGGCCGCTTCGCGCGCGCGTGGAGGAGCTCGCGCGCGGG
>DASXWF010000032.1:0-2664 GCA_036503835.1 Polyangiaceae bacterium
GACAACACCGATTGGATCGAGCTGCCGCCGGGGCTCTTCCGCGGACTCTCCGCCGCGAGCGTCGCCGTCTGGGTGCGCGACCTGTCCACGGCTCGCCAGGGCGGGCGACTCTTTCACTTCAGCGCGGGGCCGGACGAGGAAATCTACTTCGCGCCCGACGACGTCGATCCCGACACCTCGACCCCGGGGAGCCACCTGGCAGGCCGGCATCGCGGTTCGTCGTTCGTGGATCTCTGGACCACGAGCCCGATCCTCACGGACAAGGAGTGGCACCACGTCGTCGTGACCTGGAACAGCGCGAGCCTCGACCTCTACGTCGACGGCGCCCGGCGAGGGAGCGTGGATTCCCCCGAGGCGCTGCCCTCGGACCTCGGCGACACCGGGCCCGACTACCTCGGACGGTCGCTCGACGAAGCGCAGATCGCGCTCTACGCGGAAATGGACGACCTGCGCGTCTACGCCCGCGCTCTCGACGCGGGCGAAGTCGCGCAGCTGTTCACCGAACCCTGACGGGTCGACCGCGGTGCACGAGTTGCGGTACTAGCCCTTCGCGTCGCCGCGCGCGAAGATCGAGGCGACGTAGTTCAAGACGTCCGTCGCGCTCACCTCGTTGTAGCCGAAGTAGCGGATCAGGCGCGCCTTGATGATGTCGATCTTCTCCTGCGTCTCGCGATCGACGACGGCGCTCACCAGCGTCTTCAGCTTGATGCTGTCCTTCTGATCCTCGAACAGCTTGAGCTCGAGCGCCCGGCGCAGGCGATCGTTGGTCTGCCAGTCGAACTTCTTGCCCTCGACCGCCTTGGCGCCGATGAAGTTCATGATCTCGCGCCGGAAGTCGTCCTTGCGGTTCTCCGGGATCTCGATCTTTTCCTCGATCGACCGCATCAGCCGCTCGTCCGGCTCCTCGTCCTGGCCGGTGTAGCGGTTCTTGACCTTTTCCTTGAGGGTGTAGGCCTTGATGTTGTCGATGTAGTTCGCGGCGAGCTTGCTGATGGCCTCTTCGTCGGCGCTGATCGCGCGCTGCACCTCGTTCTTGACGATCTCTTCGTACTCGCGCTTCACGACGCCGACGAGGTCGCGGTAGCGCTTGCGCTGCTCCTCACCGGTCACGAGGGAGTGGTGGGTGAGGCCCTTCTCGAGCTCGTTCAACACCATGAACGGGTTGATCGTGCCCTCGCCCTGGTCGCTGACGAGCGCGTTCGAGATCTTGTCCTGCACGTAGCGCGGGCTGATGCCCTCCATGCCTTCGCGCTTGCTCTCCTTGCGGAGCTCCTTGACGGTGTCCTGCGTGTAGCCCGGCAGCACCTTGCCGTCGTAGAGCTTCATTTTCTGCAGGGTCTGCAGGCCGTGCTTCTTGGGCTCCTCGAGACGCGTGAGGACCGCCCACATCGCGGCCACTTCGAGTGTGTGCGGCGCGACGTGCTTGCCGCGCACCTTCTCCTGGCCGAAGTCCTTCTCGTAGATGCGGATCTCGTCGGAGAGCCGGGAGATGTAGGGGATGTCGATCTTGATGGTGCGGTCGCGGAGCGCCTCCATGAACTCGTTGTTCAACAGGCGCTTGTATTCGGCCTCGTTGGTGTGGCCGATGATGAGCTCGTCGATGTCGGTCTGCGCGAACTTCTTGGGCTTGATGCGGTGCTCCTGCGAGGCCCCGAGCAAGTCGTAGAGGAACGCCACGTCGAGCTTCAGGACTTCGACGAACTCGACGATGCCGCGGTTCGCGATGTTGAACTCGCCGTCGAAGTTGAAGGCGCGCGGGTCGGAGTCGGAGCCGTACTCCGCGATCTTCCGGTAGTTGATGTCGCCGGTGAGCTCGGTCGAGTCCTGGTTCTTCTCGTCCTTCGGCTGGAAGGTGCCGATGCCGACGCGGTTCTTCTCGCTCAGGATCAGGCGCTTCACGCGCACGTGGTTCTCGACCATGCGCCCCCAGTCGCCCTGGTAGCGCTGCATGAGCCCGGCGAAGATGAAGCGGCTCGCCGGATCCAGATCGCCTTCGATGCGGACGCGGAACTTGTCGCTCGAGAGGCCGAGCTTGTAGACCTGATCGCGCCATTCGGACGGGATCAGGCGCAGCGGCTCCTCGTGCATCGGAGAGTCGAAGGTGTCGGCGCTGCCGCTCGCCAGGCCCGTGCTCGCGAGATTCACCCAGCTGAAGGTGTAGAGCGCGCCCTCCGGGGTGGCCGAATAGCGCTCGAGCCCCTTCTTGAGCAGGCGCGCGATCGTGGACTTGCTCGATCCCACCGGACCGTGGAGCAAGATCACGCGGCGCTCCGGACCGTAGCCTTCCGACGCGGCCTTGAGCACGTTCATCAGCCGCATCAGCGGGATGTCGAGACCGAACACGGCGTCCTTGCCGCCGTCGGCCTCGTCACGGAAGAAGTTGTAGCGGACGAGCTTCTTCTTGTTGTCGATGTACTCTTCCGTGCCGTACGAGATGACCATGTCGTAGACGCGCTGGAAGGCGTTGCGCGTCACCGTCGGCCGCTCGCGAACGATCTGGAGGTACTCCTCGAAGCTGCCCTCCCAGGCCAGATCCCGATAGCGATCGTAGTCCTGGAGCGCGGCGATTTGCGAGACGAGACCGTTCGACGCGGGAGCGCGTCCCGACCCCGGCGCGCTCTTCCCAATTTCGACTTCGCTCATGGAATCGGAGTATTCCACAAG
>DASXWF010000033.1:0-5673 GCA_036503835.1 Polyangiaceae bacterium
CACGCCGAGCGAGCTCGATCAGGGCCTGTACGAGGCCGCGCGCTGAAGCTCATCCCGAGGGGTGAGTCCGTTTCGGGAGCGTTTCATCCCCTCGAGAACGGTTTCGGGACGAGACCCGCGCCTCGCCCCGAGACGAGCCGCGAGCGCCGCCGATCCCTCGGCTCCCGATAGAATCGTGGGACGAGACGTTCGGGATACGCGGCGGAAACTGGGCGCCGCGCAAGCTCTGGTTCGATCGATGCCGAGCGCGTTGCCCGTCCTGCGTACCGTCAGCGAACGGACCACACGCACGCACTGTCCCTACTGCGCCTTTCAGTGCGGCATGGAGGTGACGTCGGTCGAGGCGGGGCGGAACGAGCTGCGCGTCGCCGGCGACCCCGACTTTCCGGTGAACCGCGGCCAGATGTGCATCAAGGGCTTCACGTCCGCCGAGCTCATCAATCACCCCGACCGCCTGCGGAGCCCGATGCTGAGGCGCAGCGACGGGAGGCTCGTGCCCGCGAGCTGGGACACGGCGCTCTCGTTCGTCGCCGAGCGGCTGCTGGAGCTCCGGGCCCGTCACGGCGCCGCCGCGCTCGCCGCGTTCGGCAGCGGCGCGCTCACCAACGAGAAGGCGTACCTGCTCGGCAAGTTCGTGCGCGTGGCGCTCGGCTCGCCGAACATCGACTACAACGGCCGCTACTGCATGGCGTCGGCGGCCGCCGGCCAGAATCGCGCCTTCGGAATCGACCGCGGGCTGCCGTTTCCGGTGGCCGACATCGCCGAGACCAAGACGCTGCTGCTCTGGGGCTCGAACTGCGCCGAGACCATGCCGCCCATCATGCAGTGGGTCTTCGAGCAGAAACGCCGCGGCGGACAGCGCATCGTCGCCGACCCGCGCGCGACCGACACGACGCGCGACGCGGCCGTGCACCTCCAGCTCACGCCGGGCTCCGACCTCGCGCTCGCCAACGGCCTCTTGCACCTCGCGATCGCCGAAAAGCTCGTGGACGAAACGTACGTCCGCGAACGCACGGAGGGTTTCGAAGCCGTCGAGCGCAGCGTGCTCACGAGCCTGCCCGCCCACGTGGAACGCCTGACCGGCGTGTCGATCGACCTCCAGCTCCGCACGCTGCGGCTGCTCGCCGATGCCGAGAGCGCGATGGTGCTCTCGGGCCGAGGCGCCGAGCAGCAATCGAAAGGCACCGACACGGTGCTCGCGCTCATCAACCTGATGCTGGCGCTCGGCAAGGTCGGCAAGCCCGCGAGCGGGTACGGCTGCCTCACCGGCCAGGGCAACGGACAGGGCGGCCGCGAGCACGGACAGAAGGCCGATCAGCTCCCGGGCTATCGTTCGATCGAAGACCCCGCCGATCGCCGGGCCATGGCGGCGCTCTGGGGCGTCGATCCGGAGACGCTGCCCGGCAAGGGCAAGAGCGCCTACGAGCTCCTCGACTCGCTCGGGCCCGAGGGCGGCATCCGGGCCCTGCTCGTGTTCGGCTCCAACGTGGCGGTCGCCTCTCCGAACTCCGCGCACATCGAGCGGCGGCTGCGCCAGCTCGACCTGCTCGTCGTGTGCGACGCCTTCATGAACGAAACCACCGAAGCCGCCGACGTGGTCTTGCCGATTGCGCAGTGGGCGGAAGAAGAAGGAACGATGACCAACCTCGAGGGCAGAGTCATCCTGCGCGAACGCGTGCGAAAGCCGCCCGAAGGCGTGAAGACGGATCTCGAGGTCCTGGGCGAGCTCGCGAGTCGTCTGGGCGTCACGCGCGGGTTTCACTTCGACGGCGCGGAAGCGGTGTTCGAGGAGCTCCGCCTGGCGACCGCCGGCGCCCGCGCCGACTACTCGGGCCTGAGCTACGAGAAGCTGCGGCGCGCCCGGGGTGTCCACTGGCCGTGTCCGTCTCCCGAGCATCCCGGGACGCCGCGGCTCTTCGCCGACCGCTTCTTCCACCCTTCGGGACGCGCCCGTTTTCACGCGGTGCAACACCGTCCGGCCGCCGAGCTTCCCGACGCGGACTACCCGCTCTACTTCACGACGGGCCGCTACAAGGAGCACTACAATTCGGGTGCGCAGACGCGGCGCGTCGCCGCGCTGTCGAACGCCAAGCCCGAGCCGCGCGTCCAGATCCATCCACGGCTGGCGGCCCGGCTCGGCGTGGCCTCGGACGAGCGCCTGCTCGTCGAGAGCCGCCGCGGCTCCGTACGCTTCCTGGTCGCGGTCAGCGCCGACATCCGTCCCGACACGCTGTTCGCGCCGTTCCACTGGGGAGGCAAACAGGCGGCGAACCTGCTGACGCTGGCGGCCCTCGATCCTTCGAGCCGAATGCCGGAATTCAAGGTGTGCGCCGTGCGCGCGCGCGCCGTCTCCACGGGAAGCAACGGAACGTCATGAGCAAGCGCCGGCTGGCGGTCATCGGGAATGGCATGGGCACCTGCAGGCTGCTCGACGAGCTCGCGCTGCGGGGGGCGACGGACGCCTTCGAGATCACGGTGTTCGGCGAGGAACGCGGCGGCGCGTACAACCGCATCCTGCTCGGCCGCGTGCTCGCCGGGGAAGAGCCGAACGCGATCGTCACCAAGACGGCCGACTGGTACGATCGTCACAACGTCCGGCTCGTCGAACGCACGCGCGTCACCCGCCTCGACACCGCGCGCAAGACCGTCGAATCCGCCGACGGCCAGAGCCGCCGCTACGACCTCGCCGTGCTCGCGACGGGCAGCCAGCCGCTGGTCCCGCCGCTCGACGGTATGAACGGTCCCGACGGCGAGCTCCGCGACGGGATCTTCGTGTATCGCACCATCGCCGACTGCCTGCGCATTCGCAACCACGCCCGGCCGGGCGACGCGGCCGTCGTGCTCGGCGGCGGGCTCCTCGGGCTCGAAGCCGCGAAAGCGCTCTCCGATCGCGGGCTCCACGTGACGGTGATCCAGGTCTCCGAGCGGCTCATGAACGCGCAGCTCGACACGATCGGCGGCGAGATGTTGCGCCGCCAGATCGAACGCCACGGCATCTTCGTCCGAGCCGGCAGAACCGTCGAGGCGGTCTCCGGCGACGAGGAGCTCACCGGAGTCGTGCTCGACGACGGCACGCGCTTACCGGCGAGCCTGATCGTGCTCGCCTGCGGCGTGCGACCGCGCGTCGAGGTCGCGCGCGCCTCGGGCATTCCGGTGAACAAGGGCATCGTCGTGAACGACGCGCTCGCGACCGAGGTGCCGGGCGTGTACGCCTTCGGCGAGTGCGCGGAGCACCAGGGCAAGACGTATGGGATCGTCGGTCCGGTCTGGGAGCACGCGAGCGTTCTCTCCGACGTCTTGAGCGGGAAAAACCCCGGCGCGCGCTACCGCGGCTCCAAGATCTACACGCGCCTGAAGGTCGCGGGCGTGGACGTCGCTTGCCTCGGACAGGTGGAACCCGAGCTCGAGAGCGACGAAGTGATCCAGGTGGTGGAGGAGCGCAAGAGCGCCTATCGCAAGCTGATCGTGCGCGGCGATCGTCTCGTCGGCGCCATGCTGGTCGGCCAGACGTCCGCCGCCGCCTCCCTCATCCAGCTCTACGATCGCGACGACCCCCTCCCCGCGGATCCGCTCGAGATCCTCTGTCCCGGCGCCGGCTCGGCGGCGGCTCCGGCCGAACGCGTCGTCTGCAACTGCCATCGGGTGACCGACGCCGCGCTCAAGACGGCGATTGCGTCGGGCGCGGACTCCGTCGAGGCGCTCGGTGCGGCGACCCGCGCGGGTACCGGCTGCGGCTCCTGCCGCGGCGAGCTCGCCGAGCTCGTACGCAAACATGCGCCGCCGTCGCGCCCACTCCTGGCCGCCGGCTGACGCCCGGCCCTCGCACGCGCACCGGGGCACCATGCCGAACGTCACCTTCACCGACTACGTCCTGCTCGCGGCTTTTCGCTACGAAATCCGCAAATTCTTGGCCTTCAGCGCGCGCGCCGCGCGCACCGCCGGCGTCGAACCCCAACAGCACCAGCTGCTCCTGGCAGTGAAGGGCTTTCCGAAATCCTCGAGGCCCACGATCGGAGACATCGCCGAGCGGCTCTGCATCGAACACCACACGACCGTCGAGCTCGTGGACAAGCTCGAGGCACGCGGGTTCGTCGTACGAACCCGCAGCACCGAAGACCGTAGAAGAGTGCTCCTCCACCTGACGCCGAAGGGCACGAGCCTGTTGCGAAAGCTGTCCGTCCTGCACCGCGAGCAGCTCGCGCGAGTCGGCCCGCACATGGTCGAAGCGCTCGGCGCGATTCTGACCGCCCGAGGCGCAGACTCGGGTGGAGGCATCGTCGCCGGCGGGCTCGACCCGCCCGCTCCGACCCTGTAGCGTGCGGGAACCAGTGCAGCTTCGGGCGAGCGTATCCGGGAGATGGGTGATGGTCGGCGTGGGCGCGATCGCGCTCCACTGCGGACAGCGCGACAATCGTGTGGCCGCCCCCGAAGCGACTCCACGCGATTCCCCCAGAACTGCGCGCGACGCTCCACCGCATCCGAATGCGACGCCGAGCCCCCTGGCGACCGCTTCAGCGGAACCTGCAGTCGCTCCCTCCGCGGAGCCGGCCCTCGACCGACCGAAGCCGCACCGCATCGTGCCGGTGGAAGCGACCGGCACCCGCGTCGCCCCGAACGCTCGGCTCCTCGCCGCGCTTTCCGCCCAGCAGCGCGCCGAGCTCGAGTTTCTCTCCGGCGTATGCGACACCGCCGTCACCGACGGGAAGACGCGAGGCGTGCTCGCCGGCTGCGCGTGTTGCCCGCCCTTCGACGACTGCCCTCCCGTGCGCGGCGCCACGCCGCGCGGCGACGTCGACGAGGCGTACGCCCTGCGCACGCGCTCCGACGGCTCCTTCTCGGCGCCGGGCCGCCGCGAGCTGAGCCTGACGTTCGACGGCTGCGAGTCGCACGCGCAAAACTGGGGAGGAACCCTGCTGTGTCGCTCCGAGCCGGACGGCATCTGGTTCGTCGAGTACGAGTCGGGACTGCGGCCGGACCGCTGCCAGCCGCTGCGCCTGCCCGACGGCCACGACGTGCTCGTCTGTGAATGGCAGGACGCTCATCAAGGCCATAGCCGCTCGTACGTGTTCGTTTTCGACTTCAGCCACTCTCCCGATGCTTGGCAGGGCCTCGTCGAGCTGTCCGATTCGACCGCGTCCGGATGCTGGAGCGACGCGGGCACTCCGGTCCTGGATTCCCGCGTGACGGCGGTGACGCTCCGCGACCTGAATCGCGACGGCACCCTCGACATTCGCGTCGAGGGGACGACACGTGAAGGCTCCGTCTCGAAGGCGTACCTCGCTCGCTGCGGCGAATACGAGCTCGCGATGAACCGCTGGGTCGAGCGGACCGGCGGCGAGGATCGGCGCGGGGCGCCGCGCGCGCGCCACCTCGACCTCTTGGGCCCCACGAAGCGCCTGGCCCTCGAGTTCGTGACCGGCGCTCGTGGCTTCACGCCGACGGCGACGACGCAGCGCTGGCTCGACGCGCAGCCGAAAGACGAACCCTGAGCGTCAGCGCGGCCGCTTGTCGAGCGCCGCCCGCACGGCGCGCAGCATCTGATCGGGATTGTAGGGCTTGCGCAAAAACTCCACCTCTTCGTCCCGGACCAGCGAAGTGATGTTCTCGCCCGCCGGATAACCGCTCGAGAGCAAGAGCGGGACCCCCGGCCGCAACACGCGCAAACGCTCGATC
>DASXWF010000034.1:0-2924 GCA_036503835.1 Polyangiaceae bacterium
CTCACCGCCTCCGAGGAAAGTGCAAGCTTCGACGTCGAACGTGGCCGTATCGAGCGTGAACGACGTTTCGAGCGGCATCTCCCCGAAGGCACAGGTCCGCTGCGCGAACACGTCGCCCGGAACGAGCGTGCCCGCGACGAAGTAGATGCTGTTGTATTGGACGCCGGGGTTCCCCCGCGCGAACGCGACGAAATCAGCCGCGCCGCCGATGACAGCGCCCCATTCGTGCCGGAACTCCACCGAGAAGCCCTCGTAGTCGCCGTCGAGCGCCGCAGCGAGGCCGCTGACCACCACGTCGGCAGGCGGAAGCCGCAGTTCCTCGACCATGCTGCCGTCGATCTCGATGAAGTTCTGCTGCGGAGCGGTCACCTCGGGATCGACTCGGTACAGCGTGGGCATGCCGAACGAGCTTTCCACATGGAGCACCGAGCCGAGAGAGAGAGCGCCGTTCTCGGCCTCGCACACGTCGAGTCGCACGCTGTTGTCGTAGCCATCACCGGCGGCGACCACCTCGGCGAAGTCCGGCACGTCGGGCAGCGGGAGGTCATCCGGCGACGGCAGCGTTTCCGGCGCCTCGAACGAGAACGGGCGCCATCGTGCACCCGGGCACGCACCGAACAGGTCGCCACCAGCCCCCGCATCGCCTGCCGCGCCGGCCGCACCGCTGAAGTTTCCGCTCCCGCCCGCGCCGCCGGCATCTCCCGCGCCGCCCGTCTCGCCGCTGCCGGCATCCCCCGCACTTCCGGCTTCGCCGGTGCCACCGCTCGCGTCCGTGCCCGCGCTGCCGGCTCCTGCCTTGCCGCCGGTGCCCGCGCCCGCCTTGCCACCACTCGAGGAACCCGCGCTGCCCGCGGAAGTGCCACCCGTGCCCGCGGAGGTACCGGCGCCACCGTCGTCGTCATCCGAGTCGTCCGCGCAGCCTACGGCCGCGATCGCCGCGCCGAGGGACACCGGTAGCGCCCACCTCGAGATCCAGTGCCTCCCGCGCGCAAGCCGTCTCGTCGATTGCATGCCGTTCAATTAGCACTACTCGGTCAGATTGCTTGTGCCGAGGTTGACGGTGGATTCCTCGAGGCAAGTTGCTCCGCGGACTGCAGAAGCGTCGTTGCGACTCGAGCTCGTCGAGGGACGGCCGTCCGCCGGCCGCGCCGGTTTTTGTACGTGGGTTCTGTCCCGCTCGCGCCGATCGTGATCTGCCCCGGCCAAGACTGACCAAGTAGTGTTGGCACCGCTCGCTCAGCGCAACGAAGGCCCGACGGTCCAATAGAAAATCGCCGTCGCGAAGGTGTTGAACGCCACGCAACCCACGAGGCTCATCACCACTCCGCGGCTCGCCATCTGGGGGACCTCGGTGGGCGAGCTCTTCACCTGCAGGCCATAGTGACAACAGAACCATCCCACGATCGTGCCGAGCCCGAAGCCCTTCATGACGAAGAGCGGCAGGTCGTAGGGCGTGAGCGCCGCGGAGACCCCGCCGCGCAGCGCCTCGAAGCTCACGTTCGCGAGCACGCGACCGACGCCGATGGTCCCGGCCAGGGCGACGCCGGCGAAGTACACCATCAAGATCACCACGCTGAGCGCCGTCGCGGTCAGGCGCGGCATCACCACGAAGCGCGGCGGATCGATGCCGAGCGAGCTCAGCGCCAGGATCTCCGAGCTGACCTTCATGTTGCCGAGCTCCGTGGCGATCGCCGTTCCCGAACGCCCCGCGACGACGATCGCCGTGATCAGCGGCGCCAGCTCGCGCAGCACCACCGCCACCAGCACCTTCCCGATCAGCGCCGAATCGGCCGACGGCACCATCAGCTCGGTCTGGATCACGATCGTGGCCCCGAGCAGCACGCCGATCGTGCTCACCAGGCCCAGCGCCTGAAAGCCCGTGTAGAAGATCTGCATCAGGAGCACGCGCCGCACCACGCGCGCGGCGGCCTTACCCGGCGTGTACGGAGCGAGCGCGGCACCGCCGAGCGTCGAAAGGAGCAGGCTCGCGCGCCGGGCGCGCTCGATCACCGCGCGGCCGAGCAGGCCGACCGCCGAGACCTCCGGGATGCGGCTATGGCGCGGGTCGTACGGGACCGTCGACCGCATCGCTCACTCGCCCGGCCTCAGCCCTTCAACGCGGCGAGCTTGGTGCGGGCTTCCTCGAGCTTGGCGTCCGTCTGCAGGGCGCGCTCGTACATCTGGATGGCCTTGGGCTTTTCGGCGAGCTTGTCGTGGATGTCGCCCAGGCGCACGAACACCAGCGCCTTCTGAATCGGCCCGGCGTCGTCGAGCTTCTGCAGCAGCAGCGCGCGATACATCTGCTGCGCCTTCTTCAGATCGCCCACGTCGAGCGCCACCTGACCGAGCTGCGCCAGCACGGAGATGTTGCCCGGCTCGATGCGGAAGGCCTTGTCGAGCTCGTCGAGCGCGCGCTTCGGATCGCCGTCGGCGAGGTGCGCGCTCGCGAGTCGCCGGTGGATCTCGGCGAGCTCCTTGGTGCGCTTGTTGCCGTAGCTCTCGACGATGCGCTCGAGCACCTCCACGGCCGCCTTGCCGCGCCCGGAGGCCTTGTATTCGTCGCAGAGGTCGAGCAGGAGCTCGCGATCGTCGGGTTTGATGCGCGAGGCGCTGTCGAGCAGCTCGGCGGCGGCGGAGTGATCGCCGCGCTTCTCGGCCTGGATGCGCGCGGCCTGACGCAAGAGCTTCACCTTCTCGTCCGCAGCGGCGACGAGCTCGGCGTCGCGCGCGATCAGGCGCGCGAGCTTGTCCCAGGCCTCGGTGCGCTCGTAGAGCTTGCGCAAGCGCTCGCGGAGCTCGGCGTTGCGATCGTCGGCGGCGAGGCCGCGTTCGAGAGCCGAGGCCGCGTCCGCTTCCGAGCCGAGCTTCTCGCGCACGTCCGCGAGCCCGAGCGCGAGCCGGATCGCCTCGCTGCCGCTGCTGTT